>JAUXGE010000124.1 GCA_030622435.1 Planctomycetota bacterium | reverse complement strand
TCTTGCCTGAGGTTGTGATCGCAGACTGGTTCTTGCCTGAGGTTGTGATCGCAGACTGGTTCTTGCCTGAGGTTGTGATCGCAGACTGGTTTTTGCCTGAGGTTGTGGCCGCAGGCTGGGCATGTGGCGGCCTGTAGAGAACAGGCGGTTGCACAGTTGGGGCAGTAAACCCGAATCTTGCTGGATGGGTCTATGTCAGCCACGGCCAAACCCTAGCAGAAAACGTCGAGAAATCAAAAAGGCGAATCTGCAGATTAGAACAATGCGTCCGCCCGCGCGGACGGTTGCAGGATTCTCTCGGCGGTGATAAGGAAGGGGGCTGGCGGTGGGCCGCCGATCGCCGGCGCGGGGCGCCCAGGTCTTCGGCAGGAACAAGGCACCGCGCGATCATGTGCGGGCTGGGAGGAAAATGATGTCCAGGCATTGGTCGCAATACCGTACAACGAGTCTGCTTGCGATGGTTCTAGTACTCGGCACGCTTCAAGGTATCACGCAGGCACAGCCGCCGGCGAAGAAGCAACGGGTGCAGAAACAGCGGGTCCAGAAAGATAAGAGTCGGAAGGAGCACGCCCAGAAGGGGCGCGTTTCCCCACCTCGGGCTCGCGCGGAGCCTGCGGGGAAGGCGCGAGTACCTCGTGCGCGCCCGGGGAAGTCGTACGTGCGGGCCCGGCGGGACTACGGCCACGTGCGCGTACCGCGCCGCGTGCACCGTGTGGACGGAACGCCGAGCGCCCGCCCGGTCCTGATCCGCAGCGCGCGAGTCACACCGGCCGTCCTCCGACGGTTCGAAGGTCGAAGGCACGAGCAAATCCAGTTGACGATCCGGCATCTCAGGGAAGGACAGCGGGCCAGAGCCTTGGAGAGCTGGGGTAGTTTCATCGAGAGTCTGGTAGACTACGGAGAGCCGATCGATCTCGATGACGTCATGCTCTATATCGCCCGCGAAGGCTGCCCTTACGAGAATCCCGAGTTTCTGTTCTACGCCGGTAGACTGGCTCACCTCCAGGAGTGCGAGGAGCGCACGGAGGACTACATCGACCAACTCTACGATCAGCGTGACGTCTGCATGCGCGGCGGACACAGGTGCTCCGCAACGACCCTGCAGAACGTGCAGGCGGAGGTCGTGCGGGCGCGGGCGGATCTGGAGATATTCGGGATCGAAGCGCGTGTCGCCAGAGAGCAGCTCGAACGTGCCATCGAACCGGCACGAGACTACGAGAGCCGTTTCGGCGTTGTCTACGACGACTTGTACAGAGAGGTCGAACTGCGGATCAGGTTCTCGCCGTGATCGCCGGGCGAGGCCACGGTGCTCAGTCTCGGTAGTGCGACGCGGACGATGATGGCGACGTCGATCTCGAAGATTTAGAGCAAGCTCTATTGCCCTGCAGCGGCTGAAGTATAGTTTTCCACGGGACAGACTGGTAGAACGACGCTACACTTAATCGGGAAGTGCTGTAGCCGCCTATGTCCGTCGCGTTGACGGCGAATAGCATTCACCCGCTTACGGCGTTCCGCACGCCGCTCGACGTGAAACCCGGCCGAGGCGACCATGGCGGCGTTCTCGATCCAGCCCCAAGGAGACCCCGTCCGTGAGAGCACAAGCAAAACCGCGTCGATGCGGCATCATCTTCGACTTCGACGGAACCCTAGCCGACACGCTGGAAGATATCACGGATGCGCTGAACGAGCTGCTCTCGCGGATCGACAGCCCGCGTGTGTCGTCCAGCCACGTTCGGTCGCTGGTCGGCAACGGGCTTCCGAGTGTTCTGCAAAAAGCCACGGGCATCGGTGATGACAAAGTCATTGCCGAACTCGTGGAAGGCTACCGTAAGGTTTACCCGACGCGAATGCTGCTCAAGACGAGGCTCTACCCGGGCGTGTCGGATATGCTCGACGCTCTATCGGCGCAGGGCGTCCCGATGTGCGTCCTGTCCAACAAACCCCACGAGTATACGGTTCCAATGTGCGAGGCCCTGCTGGATCGCTGGCCTTTCGTGCGGTTCTGTGGGTCCCGGGGGAGTGACACTCGGAAACCCGACCCGACCGTTGCCCTGGAACTTTCCGGTAAAATGGAAGTACCGGCCGGCGAGGTGTACTTCGTCGGCGACTCGTCCACGGACATTCTGACGGGACACAATGCGGGCATGATTCCCGTTGCAGTCACGTGGGGCTATCGCGATCGTGACGACCTCGACGCGGCCCGCCCGGTTCATTACGTACACGAGCCGGGGCAATTGGCTGGGCTGCTGCTATAGGGCTTCCCGCGGCACCGGCATCCAGTCTCTCGAGAAAAGTGGGCGGGTCGGCGCCCCGAAAGAAGACATCGGTCGCTAGTGTAGTGTTTCACAAACGGTGCATCGTGGCATGATGCTGCCTCGGGGCATCTCGGCGACTCCAAGCACTCCGCTCCCTCACGGTTGCGGCTCGGATAAGATGCGGACTGCGTGAATCGCTGCAATGGTATGCCACTGCAATGTCCGATCACATCCCACGACCGATAATCCTGCTGCTTCTCACCGGTTGAGAGTCAATCGATGTTTCACTCAGGCTTGTTTGTGAGAATAAGTATCGGAATGATGCTCCGCTTTACTGTGAGTGTCATGCACGCCTATGATTTATATGTCAAACCGGCTTCGGGGGCATTGCACCCTCGCGGTGGGTGATGCGTACATGGTCGTCGCAGCCGGATCACCGGAATCGGCCCAGGTGCGGGAGAGGCCGTCTCGCTTCGGCGCTCCCTGCATTCCTCGGCTTCGGTGTGGAAGGGGGGATGAGAAGCTGCACCCTGCACGCTACGGCGTACGTTTTCCCACGGGTGGACTCGTACGGCGCCGCAGCCGGTTCAAGTTGAGAACGGGGAAATGGCGGATTCGGTAACGTATTCAAGTTGTGTGTGGGGGGATGCGCCCTCCAGCTTGATCCGCCTTTATTTGCGTGTAGGCTCCGGATAACGAGGTGACTACGATGCTTGTCAGGTCTCATTTGTGGTGGAGGTTGGCCACCTGTATCTGCGCCGTGTGTGCAACGGTTGTTTCAGTGGCCGATACCGGGCCGACGGGGGCGGGCGACACCGGCGTGTCGGAGGCTCGAATCCTCGCCGACGGAATGGCAATGCTTCCGGACACATCTCGTTCGGCGCCCAGGTCACTGCCACCGGCGGGGCCGGCTACGGCAACCGGCCTCGATGAAGGATCTGCCGCCGCCGTCAGAGCGGATACGTTCGTCTATAGAAACGAGATCACGCCACCTCCGGGCGTCACGCTCAAGATATGGGAACCCGGCATCGCCCAGTTCATGGCGGACGATCTCGAACTGGCTTCCGGCGCTTGCAGCATAACTAATCTGAGCCTGGCGGTCGCTGGATTCGGCGAGAGCGGTCCGACGTTCGATGTCCTGGTCTCCATGTGGGACGGTGACCCGTGTGATTCCGGTTCGTCGATGTACACGGGCAGCGAAGTGTTGATCGATGGGGTGCCGAATGACGGCCAGAAACAAGTGCTGGCCGTGCCGCTCCCCGGACCCGTTTTAGTTACGACCGACATAGTGTGGCTTCAGGCCAGCTTCTCGACCAGCGATTCCGGGTGGATTGTTGCAGAGGAGGCGGAGGTCGGTTATAGCCGCGATCTGTTCGCGGAGAACGACCTGCCGCCGCCGGACGGATCCGGCTGCACCCAGTTCTTCTTCGAAGGCATACCACCCGCCAGCTTCTGGGCCACGGTCCAATGCGACCTTCCCTTTGATCCGCCGGGTGCATGCTGTGATGGGGTAACCTGCACCGAGAAGACGGAAGCGGCGTGCACGGATGTCAGCGGTTCGTGGCTCGGCGCATATTCGACGTGCAGTCCGAGCCCGTGCGTCACCGGCGCATGTTGTACTGAGGACGATTTGACGACATGTACGGATACCACCGAAGCCCAGTGCGACATTCTCGGGGGGCTGTTCCACACGGGCACGACTTGCGCGGCCGCGCCGTGCTTGGCCCAGTATCATGTGTACCAGAACGGCAACACAGTCTCGGGGGTCTTCAACAATAGCGCTGGGACCATTACCGCCGACGATCAACTGATGGCGGCCGGGGCTCCGTGCGACCTTGCCAGCTATGATCTCGACGTTTTCGGCCTCGGGTTTTCAGGCTCGTACGACGTGACCGCCGAACTCTGGACCATGGCTGAAGTGAGCGGTTTCCCCCTCATGCCCATACCGGGTACGAGACAGGTCTTCGAGGGGCTCGGGGACGGCGCGTATCGCAGGTTGCTTGCGGGTCCGTTCACTGGAGTCACTCTTCCCGACAATATTTGGATGATCATGTTCACGTCGACCGAGGATTCCGGTTGGCTGATCGGTCAGCAGGCCTCGCTTGGCTCGACGACCGACGTCTTTGCGGTCTATGACGGTCTTTGGGAGATGTCCGATTTCACGGATCCACCGCTCTGGGCGGGTTTCCGCGCGAACGTCCGGTGCTACGACACTGCCTCTACCGGGGCTTGCTGCAACGATGCGGCCGGCACCTGCCTTGACGACATCGACGAAACAGAATGTGAGGGGCGTTGGGCCGCCGGGGAAACCTGCGATGCCAACCCGTTCTTTCCGCCCTGCGGGTTCGCCGCATGCTGCACCGTTCTGGGTGGATGCCAGGACGTGACGGCAGAACTGTGCGAGTCCGTCGGTGGCGACTTCGCTCCAGGGCTCTTCTGCGCAGACCTGAACTACGAATGTCCCCGAGTGACCTGCCTCGAGGGGACGGGCGACTGTTCTACCGCACATGGGACCCCGGGTTGCGAAGACGCGTTCTGTTGTGAGACTGTTTGCGAGAGTGACGATCGGTGCTGCAATACCGAGTGGGATGGTGTCTGTGCACAACTGGCATTGTCGTATTGCCACGGTCCCCCGTCCAACGATCACTGCGCGGACGCAGAGGCAATCACGGGAAATGGTACGTTTGCCTTCGACAACACGCTTGCGACGACCGACGGTCCGCCACATCCCGGCTGCGCGTTTGTCGACGGTGACGTACAGACCCGCCACGACGTCTGGTATTGCTGGACCTCGACGTGCACCGAGACGGTCTACGTGCAGACATGCGGCCTTACTGCGGTCGACACCAAGATCAATGTGTACGAGGGGTGTGACACCTGCCCGCCTACGGAAGCGGAGCTGGTCGTGTGCAACGACGATTTCTGCGGCGGCGATCCCAGCGAAGCGGTCCAATCCCAGGCTTCGTTCCCCGCCCAGGACGGGCTGGATTACCTGATCCGCGTCGGCACGTTTCCGGGTACCGGCACGGTGGATCCGGCGGACGGCGGCCCGGGCGAGTTCCGCGTAACGTGTGGAATCCCGAACAACCCGGCGTGCCCGGGTACCGGTCACTGCTGTATGGATACGGGATCAACCGGCTGTACCGACGGAACCTGCTGTGACACCGTCTGCGCCTGCGATCCGTACTGCTGCGAGGTCATCTGGGATGATGCTTGTGCGACGACGGGGTTTGAGGGTTCGGGTTGTGGGGCCGAAGTGCTCTGCACCGAACTCTGCGAGAGCCTCGTTTGCCCGCCCGGTGGTATTCTGTTCGTCGAGCCCCCTGACGGCGTTGTCGATGCACGGCAGCCACACCCCCCGCAGGATTCAACCGAGCTTCAAGGTATAGACACGTTCATCGTCGAGGCCCCTCCTCGGTCCGACGCATTGTCCTGCTGGACCCTCTGCGAGACGGCCGTCGATCATACCGAGGTGAGCAACGACGTCCGCCATGTGAGCGATAACGGTGACGGGACGGCGACGGTCTCGCTCGTGAGACCCATAACCCCCGGGGCTGTCACGACCATCACCTATACCAATGATGACGGGATCGCGACAGCGGGCGTGTTCACGTCGCATCCGGCCAACGTCAACGCCGACTCGCAGTCGAGCCCGTCCGACATTCTGAAAGTGATCGATTACCTCAACGGCGTTGCTCCATCACCTTGGGGCCTGTACAGCGAGGACGTCGATGGCAGTGGCGTCCTCGGCCCGCCCGACATCCTCCGAGTCATCGACCTGCTCAACGGCGCGGGGCAGTACAGAAGGGCGTGGCTCAACGTGTGGCTGCCGAGATGTGAGGAAGGTGTGGGTTGCTGCCCGTAACCTGTTGAAGAACGGGTTTTGCACCCGTGTTTTCATCCGCAAGAAAACTCGCTGGTCGACCTTCCGCCGGCGCTGTTATGGGCTCCCGATGACGCGGTTTGAGCTTCTCCCCTCGACATGAGGGGATTGGGGGTCGCTGAGCCGAAGCGAAACAAGACCTCCCCCAGCCCCGCCTTGTCAAGGAGGTGAGCGGAGATGCCCCGCTTCCTTACTGGCGCGGCTCGGTGAATTGTCTCGGTTGGCGGGTGGCCCATCGCTTTGGCGGTGGGGAAGTCGAAAAGTCATCCCTCCGTCACGCCAACGCATTTGAAACGACTCAACGGCCCACAGCGCACCGGAGCGCTCAATCGTCGTCCGACCTTTGCTTCAACCAGCCCAGCGGGTGCGTGGTTGCGACGACGTCGAAGTCCAACACGGCGTCGGAGTGCGTGAAGGTGAAGACGATCTCATCGCCGCACTCGTATTCGTCGTCGATTCGGAGCACTTCGCTGTTGGCCTCGGGGCCGAGCCCGCCGAGCACCAGAAGATCGGCGTCGTCGATAACGATCGCCTGCAAGTCGTCGCAGTCCCTCGTGAAGCTGGACATATTCCCGGCGGAGATGGTCAATTCGATCTCAGTTCCAAACTCCGTGAGGATTACCTCAGGCAGGTCGTCCTCGTCGTCGTAATACAGCGTCACCTCCACGGCGTAATCAGGCGAGGCGTTGACCAGCGACACAGTCACGGTCGTCGGAAGCAGAAAATCCGTGAGAGAGTCACAGCTCATCAACGGGAGCGCAAGCACGGCGATCAACACGAATCCAGCTAGTCGCTTCACGGTTCGATTTCCTTTCCGGCGGCAGAGAGGGTACTCCACATCTTCCGCTTTTCGCAGGCAGTGGTAAGCCCCTCCGGTAACCACTGCCATGGTAGGCGGATCGTGTCCCCCGCTTATTCCTTCAATCGGCAAGCTGTGGGATCTTGCCGGCCTTTTCCAGCATCTCACAGAGGAGGACGGCGGCATCCTGCGGAGACACCTTCGACGTATCGATGACCATCTCCGGGTTCGACGGGGCTTCATAGGGATCATCGATGCCGGTGAAGCCCTTGATCTCGCCGGCGCGGGCCTTCTTGTACAGGCCCTTCGGATCTCGCTCTTCGCAGACGTCAAGCGGCGTGTCACAGAAGATCTCGAAGAAGCTGTCGGTCCCGACCGCCTCACGCGCAATGTCGCGATCCTTGCTGTAGGGGCTTATAAACGCCGTGATTGTAATGATGCCCGCGTCGACGAATAGCTTGCCGACCTCGCCGAGGCGGCGGATGTTCTCCTCGCGATCTTCGGCACTGAAGCCGAGATTCTTGTTGAGCCCATGCCGGATGTTGTCGCCGTCAAGGACGTAGGACAGGTGCCCCCGCTGCACCAGCGCATGCTCGAGGGTATAGGCGATCGTGCTCTTTCCGGACCCGCTAAGCCCGGTCGTCCAGATTACCGCGCCTTTCTGCTTGAGCAGTGTTTCACGTTCTTCCCTGCCGACATGGCCCTCGTGCCATGTGATGTTGGTAGCCTTAATCTTGGTCACGGACGATACTCCTGTGGTTGGAACTCGTTGCTGATCAGACGAGAGTATAGGGACCGGCAGGATGTCTCTCAAGGTGAAAGAGCGGAGGGATGGCGCTATCCTCCAAGGCTGGTTGTCCGGCGCCTCGTATGATCCGATAATCCTGCGAGGATTGACGGGGTGATCCAGTCCCCGGGAGGCTTGGAAAACGTTGAAATCCCCCTTCTTGAGCCTGGAATCGCCCTTTTCCGGGAAAGTGATTTAACCTAACCCGTGAAAGTGATCATCAAACACTGCGGACGTGAGAAGATGCCAGGCCTCAGGTGCATTCCGGGCGGGCTGACGTTTCCGGTACTGGCAGCGGCGGTGGTCATGGGGTGCGCCGGGTGCGGTGGGTGGCCCGGGCGGTTGTTGCCTGACGAATCGACTGGTGCCGTCAACACAGATCGATATGCCCTTCTCGTGCGTTTCGCGCACATCTCCGACGCCCATTTGACGGACGAGGAATCGCCGGGCCGGCTCACGGCGGCCGCCGCCGTGTCGATCGACGCCTGGCGGCCCCAGGAAGCTTACTCGACCCAGCTGCTCGACGGGGCCGTCCGGACGGTCAACAAGATGCATGTTGCCCGCCACTCGATCGATTTCGTCATTCATACGGGTGACGCGATGGACAACGCCCAGCTCAACGAGCTGAACTGGTTCGTGACGGTGCTGGACGGTGGTCGTATCGATCCGCGGTCCGGTCCCGATGATCGTGATCCAGCCTCGCTCCCCGATCCGTTGCTCGATCCGCATCATCCCTTTGACGCTCAGGGCCTTTACCAACATGGCATTCACGGAGACGAATCGACCATCGACTGGTACAGCCTGTTAGGTAATCACGACCGCTTCGCTGTCGGGGTGTTTCCGATCGTGACCGATCTTCTAGGCCGGCGCACGAGCCCGCTTCCGTTTGCGAGCCGAATCCCGTTGACGTTTCCGGTTGTGCTCGACCCGACGGGGCAGTTGGCGTGGGCTCCGATCACGCCTGCCAATCCAGGTCCACCTCCCGACATCAGCCTGCCCGTTCTTATCGAACCGAATCCTAATCGACGGTTCATCACGGATCGTGAGTTCGTCGACGCCCACTTGACCAGCGACAGTCAGCCGGCAGGTCACGGTTTCGATCCATTTCACCCGGACCGCACATGGTACAGTGTTTCACCGGTTCCCGGTCTGCGGCTCATCGGGTTGAACTCGTCCACGCCTCTCATCGAGCAGCCGACGCTCGTTTATTCGGAGGGCGCGATCTCGCTGCCGCAGGTTCTGTTCCTGCGGGAGGAGTTGGAGGAGGCTCAACGCCTCGGCGAATGCGTGATCGTGGCCACGCATCACCCGAGCGATTCACTTAAGCCGATCTACGGAACAGCCCTGACGCCGCATTCGTTTCCTCAGATGCTCAATGCCTATCCGTGTGTCAAGCTGCACATCGCCGGGCACTGGCACAGTAACGCTGCGATCAATCACGGTGGATACGTCGAGATCGTAACCGGCTCTACCCTGGATCCACCCCAGCAAGGTCGGATCATCGAGGTTTGGCGAGAGGTCGACCCGCGGGGTTGGCCCGGCACGAATGACGAGCCTGACGAAGATTCGGTCGAACTGCGGTACTGGATGTTCTCGCATCTGGATGAGATTGACCCACCGGACGAGGCACACCCCGACCTGTTCGACGATCCACTGATGCCGATGCGCCGCATTGCCGCTGAGCTGGCTGCGGACCGGTAGCCACACGCGGCGCCGCCGAGGAATCGTGATGCGGCGATCTCTGAGGGCGAATGTGAAGAAGCATCGGAATGAACCGAGCCGCGACCGTGACAGGCTGTCGGAATAGTCGCGTTTGAACATTTCCCCAAACCACGCCAAGGGTGCAGATTCTTTTTGACACCTATGGTGCGCAGATTACAGGTTCCCCATATGCCTGGCCGACGGGACCGTAATGCAGGCTTCCAGCCTGCAAACACCGTGCTGCCGACACCGGTATCACCTTCCGCCAGTGGCAACCGACGCGACTTTTCGCTGTCCTGTCAGACCGCCATACGATTTCGGAGAGTGCTCCAGCGATTCTTTGGGTGTGTTGAGGCGGCAGGGGACCTCGGTGCTCCGCCTCGCCCGCTCCATGAACGAGCGGTCCAACGGCCACAGGTATGCACTCTGCGAAACCGACCCACGACGGGCTGCTGCGCCAGGATTCAGGTGACAAGAGATATCTGTGCCCCCACGCCAGACTCCCGAATCACCCGACCTGTACGGCCCTACCGGACGCGGTACAATCGCACTGCGCAGACGTCTCCGCGACACCAGTCCGGCTTGGGAAGAGGCGTCTCGGCTTAGACAGATCCCAAGGAGCCCAGTAAAGGCGGTTAGCCAACAATGAACGAGCCCACGATCATTTGCCCGGCGTGCAAGACCGAGTTCCCGCTCACCGAATCCCTCGCTGCCCCAATCGTTGAGGCAACACGCCGCCAGTACGAGCAGAAGATCGCCCAGAAGGAAACTGAGGTCAGCAAGCGCGAGGAAGCGCTCCGCGAGCAGAGGGCCGCGCTCGAGAAGGCCAAGGCGTCGATCGACGACCAGGTCGAGGCCAAGGTCAAGTCCGAGCGGGAACGCATCGCGGCCGAGGAAGCCAAGAAGGCCCGACTGGCCCTTGCGGCCGACCTCGACCAGAAGGCCAGGGAAGTTGCTGACCTGCAGAATGTACTGAAGGAACGCGATGCCAAGCTCGCCGAGGCTCAGAAGGCTCAGGCCGAGGTTATCCGCAAGCAACGAGAACTCGACGACGCGAAGCGCGAGCTGGAGCTAAACGTCGAGAAACGCGTCCAGGAATCTCTCACGAAAGTACGAGACCAGGCAAAGAGGGATGCGGAAGAGGGAATGAGGCTCAAGGTCGACGAGAAAGAGCAAACAATTGCTGCGATGCAACGGAAGATCGAGGAACTCAAACGCAAGGCCGAACAAGGCTCCCAACAACTTCAAGGAGAAGTCCAGGAACTCGACTTGGAAGCCACGCTCCGCGCCAAGTTTCCGCTCGATTCGGTTGAGCCCGTCCCGAAAGGCGAGTTCGGCGGTGACGTGTTGCACCGGGTCATCGGCTCGACCGGACAACGCGCCGGCACGATTCTGTGGGAATCGAAGCGCACGAAAAACTGGAGTGACGGCTGGCTGCCCAAGCTCCGAGACGACCAACGAGCAGCCAAGGCCGAGGTCGCGCTGATCGTCTCGCAGGCCCTTCCGAAGGACGTGGATTCGTTCGACCTGGTCGATGGCGTCTGGATCACGGAACCCCGCTATGCAATCCCCGTCGCCATTGCGATCCGACACTCTCTGATCGAGCTCGCAGCCGTACGACAGGCCGGTGAAGGGCAGCAGACCAAGATGGAGTTGGTCTATCACTATCTCACCGGCCCGCGCTTCAGGCAGCGCGTCCAGGCGATCGTCGAGAAGTTTTCGGATATGCAGCAGGACCTCGACAAAGAGCGCAAAGCACTAACGCGACTATGGGCCAAAAGAGAGGAGCAAATCCGCGGCGTGATCGAATCGACAGCGGGCATGTACGGCGACCTGCAAGGCATCGCAGGCAGGACGTTACAGGAAATTGAGGGGCTCGATATGCCGCTTCTGGAAGCTGGTGATCCGAACGACTGACTTCCACCCGGCCACCAGGACACCGCCATGAAGCTTACAAGGGAACGAGTCCGCGGCTGTCGCAGGATCGTCAAGCGAATAGTGACGATCCAGGACGACGTCGATACCAAGGTCGAGGAACACCTCAACGGAACAGAGATGATCAAATCCGCCACAGTTCAGCGAAAGGAAGCCAGGGCATGAAATCAGACATCATTCGCAGGCTCACCGGCACGTTCGAAGGCCACGCCCAATCAGAACCGCGACTGTGAAGGAGCGGCCACCCGCAATCAGAACCGCAACTGTACAGGAGCGGCCACGCCCAAT
>JAUXGE010000195.1 GCA_030622435.1 Planctomycetota bacterium | reverse complement strand
TCAGACGGCTGAAGCCATGGGCCACCGGACAGCACTGGCGGTCAAGCCGCCAGTGGCACCCGTGCTTCACTTGGGGCGGGCTTGCGCATGGCACCCGGCACCCGTGATCAGGTATGACTGTCGTGGAGCCTGGTGTAGAGGTCTTCAAGATCAGTGACCATCTTATGCCAGTCGAACGCTTCGAGGCAGTGTGCTCGGCCTTGGGTGCCCAGTCGCCGTCGGAGGTCGGGATCGGCGGCCAGTGTCACGATCGCGTCAGCAAGTCGTTTCGTATCACCGTAGGGGACTAGGATGCCGGTCTTGTCAGGGAGGACGACCTCGGGTGCGCCGTCGTTGTCGAAGCTGACTGCCGGTACACCGGTGAGCAGCCCCTGGACGATTGCACGCGGCAGCCCCTCCCACCGCGACGCATGAAGCACTATGTCGAATCCGTTGAGGCAGCGGGCCACCTCTTCGGGGCTGACGAGGCCGACCATGTGAACGCGGTCACGCAGGCCGATGTCGGTCAATCGTCGCTCGTATCCGGACCGATCGGCGCCGTCGCCGATCCAGACGAACCGGAGCCTTGGCTCGCGAGCGACGGCGGCCAGCATGGCGTCGATGATCTCCTCGTACCCCTTGTTTCGAAAGAGACGAGCGACCGTGCCGACGACGATGTCATCATCTTCGATTTGCCAATCCTGTCGATAACGGCGGCGCAGGTCTACCTGCGGGGCAAACCTGTCCGTTTCGATGCCCGAGCGAATTGTTACGAAACGGTCCCTCGGTGCGAGCCCGGCCTTCACCGCCTGATCCGTCATTGCGTCGGCCACTGTGACCAGGGCCGTTGTGCGCCGCGCGGCGTTCCGTTCGAGCGCCCGATAGAACCTGCGGACGAATACCGGCTGTGTCCTGTTGAAGCTCATGCCGTGAATCGTGTGGACAACTACGGGCACGCCTGCTTGCGCGGCGGCCCAGCGACCTAGGATGCCGGCCTTGCTGCTGTGGGTGTGGACCACGTCGGGCCTGAGGCGCCGGAAGATTCCTCGGAGGGCACTCGCCGCCAGCCAGTCGCGCACCGGTCGGACCGAGCGGCGAAGAGAGGGCAGGCGCACTAACTCACACCCCGCCTCGGCGGCCTGCTCCCAGAGCGATCCTTCCGGTCCGGTCTCAGGTCCGGCGATGAGCGTGACGAGGTGTCCGCGCTGCGCCAGCCCGCGGCAGGTGAGAACCGTGTTCTCCTGTGCCCCCCCGATGATCAGCCGCGTGATGACATGGCAAATGTGCATGAGAAGATACCGTCAGCAGTCTGTCACTCCGTAGACGACGGCGGGGGTGTGAATTCGTTGTGAGCAGGTGGAACGAGCAGGTGGGGTGGATAGCGGACCCATCGCAGGCACAACCCCCTCGCCGGTGCCGTCGGTCCTCCACTTGCCCGATTTCGACTCTCGATGATATCCTTCACATAGTCCGGTTCCCACTGACCACGCCCGACGTTGAGCAACGTGCCGACCATCGCCCGCACCTGTTTGTAGAGAAAACCCGTACCCTCGACGTCGATGCGGATTTCGCGCAGGTGCCGCTGAACGTCGCACCGCAGGACGGTTCGGACCATTGTGGCTCGCTGAGTGCCGGCCGCCGCCATGGACGAGAAGTCCTTCTCGCCTATGAAGTGCCGTGCGGCCGCCCGCATTCTATCCACGTCGAGCGGATGCCAGTAATGGTACACGTATCGTTGTGCGGCTCGCTCGACGGGTCTTCCGGGGGCGGCGTGAATGCGATACCGGTATAGCTTGGAGACTGCGCTTCGGCGAGCATTGAACCGCGGCTGAACCTCGAGGACCGCGTTGATGGAGATATCTTCCGGTAGTCGCGAGCCGATGGCGTGCTTCAACTTGTATGTATCCATCTGGCAAGTCGTGATGAAGTTGCTGACATGGCCCGCTGCATGGACGCCCGTGTCGGTCCGGCCGCTACCGATCAGATCCACGTGGTGTCGGACGACACGGCGCAGGGCTTGCTCCAGAACCTCCTGTACGGTTCGTACTTCCAGCTGAAGCTGCCAGCCGTGGAAGTCGGTTCCGTCATAGGCCACTCGCATACAGATCGTGCGTTCCATGAGTGCGATGGTATGCGGCGTCCAGATTGACGACAAGCGGGAAAAGGACGTTGAGGTCACCCGGAGTGTGGCAACAATTCCGTGGGACTGTGTAATCATCTCGCGAGGCTCACAGCCAAAGGCGGCCACGCTACAGGGAGCATCCCATTTCGGGTGGCGGAAGGTGCGATCCACCCCCCGTGCCGACGTTCTCTCGGGCTGCAAGAGCCTATTCGCAAGCATGAAATGGAGCTTGCCCGTGTTACGACACTACTTGCCGCCGGACGCCCCGAGCACGGGCAAGGACCGCCCCCAGACACTCTTTGGCACTTGGAAACGCTGGCGTAGGCGGCCCTTGCCCATGCCACCCTCGTCGGATTCGCCACTTATTCTGGGATGCACACTGTGCTACATGGCTTGCGGGGTAGGTTTTGCCTCGGTACAGGATAGCTGGTACCGTTTCCGCCGCGATGGCGCGCAAGCGTGGATGGGGGGCGTGACGATTCGTGTCCCCCACGGCTAAAGCCATGGGCCACCCAACGCGATGGCCGCGTATGGCGGACGGGAGGCGGTCGTTCGCACTGACGTTGTACAACGCGCTGCACTCCATCGCCGTGATCTGTGTTGGAGGACGGCATGGTCTGGTGAACGTGTGGGTATGGGTGTTGACACCACATTCCGTGAAGCCGGCGATGCGTCCACGGCGCCGAGGCGATTCCGATGGTTCCGAGCGGAGACCGTGTGTGCAGCTGCTGCGATTGTCTGTTTCATCAACACAATTCCGAATGGTTTCTGCTACGACGACAATCCTATCGTCCGGTTCAATCCCAAGGTGAACGATCCGGGGCAGTGGACGGCGGTCTGGACCACGGACTACTGGTCGGAGGCGGAGAAGGCCTCACCCAACCGGGATCTTCTGTACCGACCGATAGCCCTGTCTTCCTACCGGTTGGTGAGGGCGATCGGTGGGACGAGTGCCTGGTTGCACCATGCGGTGAACGTTGCCTTGCACGCGCTGGTTTGCGCTCTCGTGGTGTTGCTTTGCCGGAAGATCGGCGGATCGGAGGCGGCCGCGTGTGCGGCGGGGCTCGTGTTCGCACTGTTGCCGATTCACACGGAGGCCGTTGCCTCTATCGTGGGTCGGGCCGATCTTATGGCGACGGCAGGTGTTCTGCTGGCGATAATGGCTCACGATCGATCCATGACAGCCCCATCGAGGGTGCGCACGATGTGGTGGCGTGTTGGCGCGGTCGTCGCGGTGTTTGTTGCTGTAGGGTCGAAGGAGGCCGGTGCGGCCGTCGTGCCTCTGGTTATTCTGTTCGACTGGTTCAGGCATTGTGGCAGGGGTAGTCCGTCTGCGGGTTTGCTGCGCTGGATCCTTTTGGGCGCGCGGCGACTCGTCTACCTGCTGATTCCCCTGGCGGCATACTTCTTGCTTCGCTACCACGCGCTTGGGGGGCGTTTGTATCAGCAGCCGCCCCTCACCAAGACGGTGAACCTCCTGGTGGATGCGCCGCCGTGGCAACATGTGCTCGGCGTGCTTCAGTGCTTCGGTATGTACTGGGCCAAGACGGTTTGGCCTGCCGTTTTGAGCGTGAAATACTCGATTAACGCGGTTCGGCCGGCTACCAGTCTGTTGGACGCACACGTTCTGATCGGTGCCGCGGCCCTGGTCTGTATGGTGGTCGCGTCCGTAGCGGCGTGGCGGCGCGGTCATCGGGTCATTGCCGTTTTGTCAGCGTCGATCGTGCTTAGCTACTTGCCGACGGCGAACGCATTCGTGTTGATCCAAGTGTTTTTCGCCGAGCGCATCTGGTATTTGCCGTCGGTATGGATAGCCATTCCAGTCGGTCTTGCAGTGGGGTCGCTTGTCCAAAGGCCCGCGTGGCGGATGGCGCCGGCTGTCGTGCTTGCGGTTCTGCTTGCCGGAATGGTCGTGCGCTGTTGGCATCGGAACTCCGAGTGGAAGGACAACGGGACGCTGTATGCGGCCGCGTACCGGGATCAGCCTGGTGGTGTGTGTGCTCTGCATCTGTACGGCGAGTGGTTGGTCGATCACGGGGAGTATGAACGGGGTGTCGAGCTGCTGGACCGGGCGATCGAGGTTGACCTGGGTTTTACCGATGCTCATAGGACTCTGGGGCGGGCTCATCTCCGTGCGGGCAACCTGTCCGCCTCGCTGAGGCACTTGCAGATTGCCGATTTTCAGGTGCCGGGTCATCCACCGACTGTGGCCGACCTGTCTCGTGTCAGCCGGGAACTGGTGGAACAGGACGAGGAACTCACGCGTCTCGAGCGACTTGCGGGAGATGCCCCGGAGGATGTCGAAGTCCAGCTTGCCCTGGTTCGCCGCCTGCGTGATCTCGGTCTCGTCGGGGAGGCGTTGGACCGCCTGCGCGAAGGGGATGTGCGGTTCGCCCGGGTCGTTGCGTGGCAGTTGGAGTACGCCGTTACGTTGGTGTACCTCAATGATCGGGATGGGGCAATCGAGCGCTATCGGCGGACGCTCGAGTTGTCACCGGAAGATCCGCAGGTTGCGATCGAGTTGGCCATGCTTCTTCTCGAGCGCCGCGGCGCGGGTGATATCGACGAGGCGTGGCAGTGGTCAAAGCGTGCCTCGACTCTAGCACCGGGAGCGCCGACGGTCCTGGCCTGTCAAGCCGAGCTGACGGTGCTGCGCGGTGACCTGGCGGGGGCATTGGCCTTGTACGAGCAGGCGATACAAGCACTGCCATCCGACAGTGCACAGCGGCGCATCTTCGAGCAACGGGCAATGGCATTGGGACGATGAATGTTAGACCGCAGCCCGTTGAAAAAATGTAGCGTCGCCCCTTGTGGGCGACGAGCAACTGTACTGGGCGCCACCCATGAGGGGTGGCGCTACACAGAAGTGAGAGCGGTTCTGTTTTCCGTTTGCCGTAGTGAAGACGATTCGAGTCCCCCACGGCTGAAGCTATGGGCCACCCACCGATTCGTGTGCCCCACGGCTGAAGCCATGGGGCACCCGGCACCCGTAGTGTGTGCCACTGCTGTGTCAGCAGTGCAGATTCGATGACGTTACGGAGCAAGAACACTGCTCACAGAGCAGTGGCACACAGCCATGGGCCATCCGGCACCCGGCTGCTGACCGGTTATGACCGACGCAAGCAGTGACAATACGCGGGCGTTGTTGGAGGTGCGAGACCTTCGCGTTGTGTTCCGCGCGCCTCGGCGTTTCGGGCAACGTCCGGGGGGGATCGTCCGGGCCGTTGACGGGGTCAGTTTCGACATTGACCGTGGGACGACGCTGGGACTCGTGGGTGAGAGCGGTTGTGGCAAGACGACCGTCGGGCGCGCGATCCTCCGATTGACCGATACCGCCGGTGGGCAGGTTCTTTTCGATGGGTTCGATGTGCTGACCGCGCCGGGTGCCGAAATCGGCAGACTCCGGCGTGAGATGCAGATCGTGTTTCAGGATACCTCGGGCAGTCTGAATCCGCGTTTGACCGTCGGGTGGACGGTGGCCGAGCCGTTCAGGCTGCACCGTATGGCGCGTGGTCGCGAACTCGGAGAAAGCGTCGCCGAGTTGCTGGAGCGAGTCGGTCTTCGGGCCGTGGATGCCCATCGTTATCCGCACGAGCTTTCCGGCGGCCAGCGACAGCGTGTCGGCATCGCCCGCGCAATCGCTCTTCGACCGAAGTTCATCGTGTGGGACGAGCCGGTCAGTGCATTGGACGTCTCGATCCAATCGGCCATCCTCAATCTTCTGCGCGATCTTCAGCGCGATATGGGTCTGACATGCCTGTTCATCTCGCACAACCTGGCCGTCGTCAGGCATGTCAGCGATCGTGTGGCCGTCATGTACCTGGGACGGATTGTCGAGATTTCCGACGCACCCGACCTGTACGCATCGCCTTCGCATCCGTACACGATGGCTCTGATGGCCGCCGTGCCGGGCGAGGGTCGCGACGGGTCGCGCGATCGTCTTGCCCTTCGTGGTGACGTCCCGAGCCCGATAGATCCACCCAGTGGATGCGTCTTCCATCCGCGCTGCCCTTTCGCCAGCAATGAGTGCCGGCGTGAGGCACCGTTGCTCGAACACTATGCCCATCTGTCACCAGGGCATCAGGTCGCGTGCCACCACGCAATGACGATTAGACTGAGCGAAGCGGTGGGCCGTTGAGAGGATGTACTTCTGATATTCTGTCACTGGTGGATTGATGGATTACTCCGAGACCTCCTCAATCAATGCTTCGACAGGCCGAGACCTTGGAGCGGTCCTGGGGATCCCGGGATCCGGACGACTCCAGCAGTACAGCGCAAGGTCGTTTGTAGCGCAGGCTTCCAGCCTGCACGAGTTGCGATTACGATGCAGGCAAGATGCCTGCGTTACGCGTTTATGGCGACGTTGCGCTGTATTGCTAGGGGCTCCTGTGAGCGGTCACCTGACATCGGACGATCCCGGTCCACACGCGGGCACATGCTGGATCGGATTGGTCCATTGATTGTGGATTTGGTAGAATCTGGAGCGTAAGGCAGCCGAAGATGGGGATGGTGAGTTAGCCGGCCTCCGGGAGGTCCGGGGGTTCCTGGCATGACCGCCCCGTGTTGGCCATCGAACAACGTTGAAATTCGACTCAACCGAGGTGCTGACGATGATTACCCGGTTTCATGTTCAAAACTACAAAGCCCTCCGAGATGTGAAACTCGACTTGACGCCCGTCCACGTGCTCATCGGCCCCAACGACTCGGGCAAGACGAGCATTCTGGATGCAATCGCCGCGTTGTGTCGGAGCGTTGACCATCCGCTTGGCAACGCCTTCACCGGTTCGTGGAACGGTCGAGACCTCGTCTGGCGAGGTGAGCTTGATCTCGCGGTCAGCTTGAAGGCGGCGGGTGTAGTTGAAGGCCGGTCGTATGACTACGAGTTATCTTGCGGTTTCCTGGAAAGTGACCGTGGTGTCAAGGTGCGAGAAGAGACGGTTTGGACGAACTCGGCACCCGTGGATCTGACGCAGGAAGGGACCTCGGTTTCGAGAGTGTACAGAGCCGTCTGCCAGGGTAAGCCTACTGAAGACGATTTGCGGGTGAAAGTGCGGGCGGTGCACGAGATGCTCTTGGGAGTTCACTCCTACCGCTGGGACCCGCGCTTGCTCGCGCTACCTGTGGCTCTGGATTCCAAGCGCACATTCCGTATGGAGGCGTCCGGCTTCGGTCTCGCAATGTGCCTTGATGACATCATCGGCTACGAGCGGTCTCGCTTTGACGAACTCGAAGACCGGTTCAGGAACGTGTTTCCCCATATCCGCTCGATCAAGCTCAAGCAAGAGCTCGGCTACAAAGCTCCCGTGGACGATCCCACGGGGGTGCTCTTGCTGAGTCGGGCCGAGGGCAAGGGGATTCATTTCCAGTTCGTCGGCGACGGACCATTGGTCCCCGCGTCACAGGTGTCCGATGGCGTGATGCTGGTTCTTGCCTACCTGGCCATCCTGTACCTGCCGGATCCTCCGTGTGTTCTTCTCGTCGAGGAGCCGGAGAACGGGATTCATCCGAAACGGCTTCAGGACGTCCTGAAGATTCTGCGGGAGCTTGTGGAAAAGCAGAGCCACACTCAGGTCATTCTCACCACTCATTCGCCGTACGTCGTGGACCTCTTCGAACCGGAGGAGGTCACGCTTTGCCGGATGGAGGATGACGGGGCCATATCGGTTCGGCGTCTCTCCGAAAGCAAAAGTGTCCGTGAGCAGCTTGATGTGTTCACGCTTGGTGAGATTTGGTCTGCCGAGGGTGACGACGCTTTGGCCGAATCGGCCAAGCCGGAGGGGAAAGACAGCCCATGAGAGCCCTTATCGTTTCCGAGGGCAAGCACGAGTCCTCCGGTGCGCTTCTTACCCTGGTTAACCATCTCTGTTCCGTTGAACTGAGTTGCGAGCAGGATCAGGTCAGCCGTCGGGACATCCATACCCACCCAGGGAAGGGGAAAGGTTACTTCAAGAGGGCTATACGGTGGATGATAGAGGCGAAGAAGCAAGGCTTCGATGTGTTGATTCTCGTGATCGACGAGGACGGACGCGCCGAGCGTGTGGAGCAGTTTACGCAAGCACAGGGCTATGAGCGTGTGGCCATTCGCCGGGCGTTGGGAGTGGCGATACGAGAGTTCGACGCATGGATGCTCGGAGATGAAGTTGCCCTGACGAAGGTGTTGGGGTACACGATCTCACGCTGGCCGGATCCGGAGGCGATTCGAGACCCCAAGCTAGTCTGCAAGTGTCTGTTGGAGAGTGCTCCAAACAAGATGCGTCAAAGGGAGATGTACGCAGCCGTTGCCGACGCAGCCGATGTCGTGATGCTGGAAGAGCGTTGTCCAAAGGGGTTCGCGCCCTTTGCAAGTCGAGTGCGCGCGCTGCAGTAGACGTCCCTCCTGAAGATGCATACTCGGTCGCGCCGCGGAGGGAGCCTACGTTCTTTGAGCTGTGACACAGGCGGTGCGTGCCCCTTCTGTACGGATACCCTGCCATCAGTCGCCGGAACCGCGCGGCCCTCCTCGCGGCGGTCTTCTGCCGTCGGCCACGTCTTTCTCGAATGTCTTTTTCTTGCGCAGGATGTGGTGGTAGTGTTGTGAGAAGCGGTGGGCTTCGTCGCGCATGGATTGTAGCAGGCGGAGGGCTTCGTTGTTGCGGGCCAATCGAACGGGTGCGGAACGGGCCTGGATGTAGATTTCCTCCTCGCGCTTTGCCAGTGAGATCACCATTGGCGGGCGGAGGTTCATCTCACTGAACGCATCGAGCCCGGCGTGCAACTGCCCGAGCCCGCCGTCGATCAGAATGACGTCAGGGTACAGTTCCTCCCCGTCGGCCGCGTAGCGGTAGCGGCGGGTGATGACCTCGCGGATGGCGGCGTAGT
>JAUXGE010000287.1 GCA_030622435.1 Planctomycetota bacterium | reverse complement strand
GCAAGTCCCGGCGCGCCGGGACGCCGCCCCCGGATATTACCGCCACTGAACCTCCCGACCCTGAATGGGTCGTCTATTTTCTGCGGCGTTTGCGACTTGACGATTATGCGAGCCCTACAGGCTCGAATGGGTCATCGGGGTCCTGGAATCCGTGGGCGGCGTCCCCCCGGCGCGCCGGGGGACTTGCCCACGGCTACTATATGTCAACCTTTCAGGCTGTATCAGCGTACTGCGCTAAAGCCGCCTAGACTGTCACGAACCCTGAGAAGGTCGTGCAGCCCTCTGCTCCCCTACTCAGCAAGGAGGGTTTGGGGGAGGTTCTTGGCCGGCGGGCACCGTCAATGCCCATAGACGAGCTTGCGAAAGGCGGGGGCGTCGCGGATGCCGTCGAAGTCCTTGTCGGTCCTGGCCCTGGCGCGAGCCCGCTCATCCAGATCGATGGCCCTGGCCAGGGCCTCGACTGCTTGAGCGGTTTCTTTCTTGTGCGCCCAGGCACACCCGAGGTTGTAATAGACATCGGCATGGTTTGGGTCGATCCCGAGGGCCTCGTTGAAGTGCTCGATGGCGCCGTCAACGTCCCCTTTCTCCGTTAGGACGACGCCGAGGTTGGTGTGGGCGGGGGCATAATCCGGATCGACCCGCAGCGCCTCGTAGAATCGCGCGACGGCCCCGTCAAGGTCGCCCTTGTCGCGTAAGGCAACGGCGAGGCAACTGTGGCCAGGGGCATAGTCCGGATCGATCCGCAGGGCTTCGTTGTAGTGGTCGACGGCCCCGTCGAGGTCACCCTTCTTGTATAGCGCAACGCCGAGGTTGTTGTGGGCTCTGGCATCGTTCGGATTGATCCGCACGGCTTGCTTGAAGTGTCCGATCACCATATCCAGGTTACCCTTCTTGTATAGCGCGTTACCGAGTTTGGTGTGGACAATGGCATCGCCCGGATCGATTCGTAGCGTTTCCCGGAAGTGTTCGATGGCCCCGTCGAGGTCGCCCTCATTGTATAGCGCGTTGCCGAGGTTGTTGCGGGCCATCGCATAGTCCGGACTGATCCGCACGGCTTGCCGGTAGTGTTTCATAGCCCCGCCGAGGTCGCCCTTGGCACGCAGGGCGTTGCCGAGGTTGTTCTGGCCGACAGCAAGCCCCGGATCGATCCGCAGGGCCTCGCTGAAGCGCTCGAGGGCCCCGTCAAGGTCTCCTTTCACTGCCAGGGCGACGCCGAGGTTGTTGTGGGCAAAGGCAAGGTCCGGATCGATCCGCAGGGCTTCGTTGCAGTACTTGACGGCGCCATCGAGGTCACCCTTGTCGGAGAAAGCGGCGCCGAGGTTGCTGTGGAAGGCAGCAACCGCCGCATCTATCCGCAGGGCCTCGTTGTAGTGCTCCACGGCCCCTTCGAGGTCGCCCTTGCCAGCGAGCGCGATGCCGAAGTTGTTGTGGGCGGCGGCAAAGTCCGAATCGCTCCGCAGGGCCTCGTTGTAGTGTTCGATGGCCCCATCGAGGTCACCCTTCGTCTGCAGGGCAGCGCCGAGGTTGGTGTGGGCGGCAGCGGACTGAGGATCGAGCGAGAGAGCATCGAGGTAATGGCCGATCGCCCGGCCGACCTCTCCCTGGTTCTGGGCGTCCACACCGGCGTTGAGGAACTCGACGGCCTTGACCTCGAGCAACTCTTCGGATTCGGACGGCGGCTGTTTGGGAAACTGCAGCGCTGTCAGTTGCTCAGTGAGCGCCTCTAGTTCCTGCTTGAGAGGCGCGACCGCCTTGCCTACTTCTTTCCCCACGCCCTTCTCGTCGAGGCCAACCGTGAAGCTGGGTTTGAACACGTTCTCGAGCTTGTACTCAAACACGGGATCGACGGTGATTTCGTGGCTGACGGTTGTGCTGACATCGACGGTTTTGTCATCCGCGGACCTCTTGCGATTCAGAAGAGCCTTCAAGATTCCGAACACACCCGCAATGAGGGCTCCCACAACGGCAGCGACGATGGCGCTATCTTTCCAGGAAATGTCATTCAGGAACTGCATGGTCACTCGTCACCTTCCTCGCGCTCCTGACGCTTATGTTCGGCTTTCTGTTCGCATTCTTGCTTGCTCATGTGTGCGGTTCCATACGTGAGGCCGCCTTCGCCGAACGGGTCGGGCAGCCCGATCATCGTACGACAGCCCACGGACGCCCGCAAACGGAACGGTGTCAAAACCGCCGGGTGTCAGGTTCTAGTGCATGGTCACACCCAAAACTGTCGGTTGCCGATCAGGCTTGCAAAACAGAGCCGAGACCGTTAGGGAGCGGAGATGCGCCGTGCGGCGTCCCGGTGGGTGACCGCTTCCTGACGGGCGCGGCTCGGGATCAGAATGGTGGGTCGATGACCCACCCTACAGGTTCTCACAGTCTGATTCGCCGGAATCCGGTCTATTCGCCGAATGAAGCATGGGTTTGCGTCGTATCAATGGTTGGGGATACAATGCCGCCCGCCGGAGGCTCGTGTCAGCCTCGGCCGGCCAACGATTCGACCCCCGTGGCGCGGGCGTGGGAGCAATGATGCCGTGATAGGTCGATCAAGCAGAATCAAAGTTGTGGGATTCGGCGCCCTGGGCGTCTGTATGCTGCTGAGCACACAGGCCTCATTGGCGCAGCAGGCCCGCACACGAACGCTTACGTACGATCCCGAACAAAAATCCTGGGCGGAGCTTCCAGCACCACCACCGGGCACACCCGAAGGGGACGTACACGCCATCAGGGTTCGGATCTCGCATGAGGATTTCAAGCCGGCACTGTCGGACATCAAAAAGTTCAGTAAGCGGCACGGCGAGCCCACGGCGGTGTGGCCTGAGGTTCTGATCGCCAAGGCCGAGGCGCTCATCGGGCAGCGCGAATACGGCGATGCCCACAAGGTGTTGCAGGAGTTTCTTTCCAGGTACGGCGGCACGATCCTGACCACCGAGGCGTTACGCCTCGAGTTCATTGTGGCCGAGGCTTTCCTTGGCGGTGCGAAGCGGAAGGTGTGGGTGTTTCGATTGCTCTCGGGGGAGGATCTGGGACTGCGCATTCTCGACGAGATCTGCACGGATTACCCGGAAAGCGAGCTGGCCGAGCTGGCGACCAAGACCAAGGCCGACTACCTCTTTAGAATCGGCGAGCATAGCCTGGCCCAGCTCGAGTATGCGACTCTGCAGCGGGACCATCCGCAGAGTCGATATCAGCCGTACGCACTGCGTCGCACGGCGGAATCGGCCCTTGCCGGCTTCGCCGGTGTGGACTACGACGAGGCAGCCCTGGTCGATGCCGGTGCACGTTACGACGAGTACCGTGCGCGATACCCCTCCCGTGCGGACAGTGAAGGTGTCGGGCTGATCCTCGACAGGATTCAAGAAACTCGTGCGGAGAAGGATTACACGATCGGTGCGTACTATGAGCGGACGGAGCACCTGGGCACAGCCATTTTCTACTATGGTTGGGTTTGCGACAATTGGCCTGAAACGATCGCCGCGACCAAGGCTGCGGAGCGTCTGGAGTTGCTCGGGGCCTCAGGATCGATCGGGGTGAATGAGGCGTCCGACAGATGAAACGCGTGATTCTCAGATTGTCTGCAGCGTTCGTGGCGGTATCCGCCGTCGGCCTGTCGGGTTGCGGGTACTCGACGGCCCGACCCTTCCGGTCCGATATTCAGAGCATCCACGTCGAAATGTTCCACTCGAAGGAGTTTCGACGTGAGTTGGAATTCCGTCTGTCCGAAGCGATCGTTAAGCGGATCGAGATGGACACACCCTACAGGATCGCAACGCAGCGGACCGCTGATGCGCTGTTGACGGGTGAGGTGCTGTCCGTCGAGAACCGATCGTTCGGCGACGACTTCGACCTCGATCGCCCACGTGAGATCGGGTCGACTGTGACCGTGCGCTTTCGCCTGCAAGACATGCGCACGGGGGAGATCCTCGTGGAGAGGCCGCGCTTCGTCTACCAGACCAGCTACATCCCTCCCGTCGGTGAAACCTTCACGCAAGGCATGACGCGCGCGCTCGACGGCATGGCCGAGCAGATCGTCGAAACGATGGAATCGCCCTGGTAACGTCGCTATTATCAATTGGCCGCCGCGGTTGTAAGGCGGCCGGCATGGGGGGAAAGCCCCACATATATTGGAGTGGGTGCGATGTCGGACGAGAATGATCCACAACAACAGCAGCCTCCTGATCAGAAGCCGCCTGGCGGCCCTGGGGGAAGGCTGTCTCGAAGCATGATGAGCTGGCTGATCCTGCTCGGTCTGGCCATGGTGCTCGTTTCCGTCCTCACGGACCAGTTTGCCGCTCCGAAACCGCTCTCGATCACCGAGTTCTATCAACTCGTCGAGGACAAGAACATCGAGAAACTGGTCATCAGGGAGGACGGCACCATCGAGGTGCTCATCGCAAAACTTGCGGAAGGAGAGCTTCCCGACGCCCCGCGTCAGTTTACGGTCATCTTCCCCCGTGAGGCCATCGACAGCGAGTTCGTCACGAACATCGAGGAGAAGCTGCGCGGTGTGGCCGACGTCGAAGCGAAGAAGCCGAACCAGTTCATGCTGGTTATGCTGAGCATGCTTCCCTATCTGCTCATCTTCGGCCTGATCTGGTTCTTCATCTTCCGCCAGATCCGCAGTGCCAGCGGACCCGGCGGAATGCTCGGCACATTCGGACGATCGCGTCACCGCGTGACCCCCAAGGAGCACACGAACGTGACGTTCGCCGACGTCGCCGGAATCGACGAGTCCAAGGAAGAGGTCGCCGAGATTATCGAGTTCCTCAAAGCCCCGAAGAAGTTCCAGCGCCTCGGCGGGCGCATACCTCACGGCATCCTGCTGGTAGGCGCGCCGGGCTGTGGCAAGACGCTTCTCGCCAAGGCGATCGCCGGTGAGGCGGATGTGCCCTTCTTCTCGATCAGCGGATCCGATTTCGTCGAAATGTTCGTCGGCGTCGGTGCCTCGCGTGTCCGCGATCTGTTCAAGCAGGCGAAAGAGAATTCCCCCTGCATCATCTTCCTCGACGAAATCGACGCCGTCGGGAGGAAGCGTGGGGCCAGCTTCGGCGGTGGCGGACACGACGAACGCGAACAGACTCTCAACGCGATCCTCGTCGAAATGGACGGCTTCGAGACAAACTCCCAGGTGATAGTCATCGCAGCCACCAACCGTTCCGACGTGCTGGATCCGGCACTGGTCAGACCGGGGCGGTTTGACCGGCAGGTCTACGTATCCCTGCCCGATCTTCAGGGTCGGTACGAGATCCTGAAGGTGCACATGCGCAAGATCAAGCTCGGGCCGGACGTGGACGTCCGGCGCAGCGCGCGCGGCACGCCCATGTTCAGCGGGGCGGAACTCGCCGCCATCGTCAATGAGGCCGCTCTGATCGCCACAATGCGTAACAAGGAGTTCGTCGAGCAGGAAGATCTCGAAGAGGCGCGCGACAAAATTCGCTGGGGCAGGGCCAAGAAAAGCGCCGTCGTCGACGAGCAAGACCGGAAGGTCACTGCTTTTCACGAGGCCGGTCACGCCCTCATCCAAGCCCTCGAGAAGGATGCCGACCCGATTCACAAGGTCAGCATCATCCCGCGAGGTCCCGCGGGCGGTGCCACGTTCTCCCTTCCTGAGCGCGACCGCATGGTCTACTCCAAGCACTACCTGCTCGCCATGATGCGTGTCATGTTCGGCGGGCGGATCGCCGAGAAGCTGTTCTTCGATGACATCAGCAGCGGTGCGGCCTCCGACATCAAGCAGGTCACCGAGGTCGCGCGCCGCATGATCCGCGAGTGGGGCATGGGGGAACAGGCCGGCTTCGTCTACTACGGTGACGACGAGGGGCGTGGCGGCATGCTCGAGCTGGGCACGCGCGACTACTCGGACAATACGGCCGAGATGATCGACAAGGAGATCAAGCACGTCCTCGATGCCGCCTACAAGGAATCCGAGGGGATCATCCGGGCCAACCGGGGCAAGGTCGAGACGATCGCCGAATCCCTGCTCAAGCTCGAGACCATCAGCGGTGAAGAAGTCAACGCCCTGATCCGCGGTGAAACAGTCGAACGTCCCGGTGTGGCCGACCTGCTCGACCGAGCGGCCGCCGAGCCCACAGTCGGCATGGCGCGTCCTGTTCCCGCAGATCCAGAGCCGGAAGCCGACCTCGGCGGCGGTGCCATGCCCCAGCCGGGCTAAGGCGTTCACCCGCAGAACTTAGGTCTACGCGTCCCTCATCAGAACCGCGACTGGGAAGGAGCGGCGCCGCGCGATCCGGTGGCGGAAGGT
>JAUXGE010000125.1 GCA_030622435.1 Planctomycetota bacterium | reverse complement strand
CCCCGACGGTCAGCTCTACCTCAACCTGCGCGGGGCCGACCCGAACCAGCAGACGCCGCTTACCCCGGCCGAGGCCATGCGGCACGTAATCGTCAGCTTCGATCCGGCGCGGACACCGCCCGACGAGGAGGACGCCCTGCGTGCCGCGTACCAAGGCGAGCTACACGGTCGACGTGCGTTGCTCCTGATGGACAACGCCGCGGACAAGGACCAGGTCAAACCGCTGATTCCGCCGGACGGCTGCCTGCTGCTGGTCACATCCCGGCAACACTTCGTCCTTCCCGGCCTTACGCCGCTGAACCTCGACACGCTCGAGCCGGACCGTGCTCGCGATCTGTTGCTTAAAATCTGTGAGCGCATCGGCGGGCACGCCGGCAGGATCGCGGAACTCTGCGGCCGCCTTCCTCTGGCCCTGCGCGTGGCCGCCTCGACGCTGGCCGAGCGACCGGCCATGACGCCCGAGGCATTCATCGAACGGCTTGAAGCGACACCCCTCGAGCAGTTGAGCGAGGTTGACCGTGCCATCGCCGTGAGCGAGGCGCTGTTGGAAGAAGCCCTGCAAGGGCATTTCCATGCGCTGTCCGTCTTTCCGGTGAGTCTCGAGCGCGAGGCCGCGGGGAAAGTGCTGGAACTCGAAGTAGGCGCTGCCGACGATGTGCTGGATGAACTCGTGCGGCGAAGCCTGCTCCAGTGGGATGACGAGGCCAGGCGTTACGGAATGCACGACCTGGTTCGCCTCTTCGCGGACTCCCGGCTTTCCCAGGACCAGCGAAACGCGCTGGAAATGCGCCACGCCCGCGTCTATTGCGACGTACTCGACGCCGCGGGCAAGCTCTATCTGGAGCACGGCGAGAAGACATTCGAGGGGCTGGCGCTGTTCGACCGGGAGTGGGGCAACATCCAGGCCGGCTTCGCGGGCGTGTCCAAGCGTATCGAGTCGGACAAGGACGCCGCCCGACTCTGCTCGCGCTATCTCAACGCCGCTGCCAATTGTCTGCAGATTCGCCAATCGCCGGCCGAACGAATCACCTGGCTCGAGGTCGCGGTCACCGCCGCGCGCCGCCTCGATGACGCGAAGATGGAGGCCATGCACCTCGGCAACCTAGGGAACATCCTCCAGACACGCGGCGACCTGGACGAGGCGGAGAAGATGCACCGCAAGTCCCTGGAGATCGAGAAGAAGCTCGGGCGGCTCGAAGGCATGGCCGCCGAGTACGGCAACCTCGGGCTGATCTTCGAGCAGCGTGGCGACCTGGACGAGGCGGAGAAGATGTGCCGTGAATCGCTGAAGATCAGCGAGAAGCACGGGTACCTTGAGCTCACGGCCAATCAATACGGCAACCTCGGGAACGTCTTCGAGACGCGCGGCGACCTGGACGAGGCGGAGACGATGTACCGCAAGTCCCTGGAGATCGAGAAGAAGCTCGGGCGGCTCGAAGGCATGGCCGCCGATTACGGCAACCTCGGGATCATCTTCCAGACGCGCGGCGACCTGGACGAGGCGGAGGAGATGTACCGCAAAGCCCTGGAGATCGACCAGAAGCTCGGACGGCTCGAAGGCATGGCCAGTCAGTGCGGCAACCTCGGGATCATCTTCGAGCAGCGCGGCAACCTGAACGAGGCTCGCCGCCTATGGACACAGGCCCGCGATCTCTTCGCCCGGATCGGCATGCCGCACATGGTCGAGAAGCACCAGGGCTGGCTCGACAGCCTGCCCGACGCGAAGGAATGATCCACCCAGCCGATTTGGGATTGGCGATTGCGGATTGGGGATTGGACGGGTGGCCCGCCTCTTCAGAGGTGGGGGACACCAGGTTGAAACAACTTGCCCCACCCAGCCGACCCCATCGGGGTCGAGGCACATAGCCACGGGTGGAGTGAAGTCCGCCTCAGGGCGGACGGAACGGAACCCGTGGTAGATCGACCCCCTCACCAACCCGCCCCGGCGGGGCGGAGGACAAATCACCCCACGCATTCGAACGGTAGGCCACCACCCAATCCGCAATCCCCAATCTGGTTGTGCCACCCGCGCCACCTGCCATGGTCACAGGTCGATTGCGGAGCGGCTCCCGCTTCGGCGGTGGAGTCCTTGACGCTGTTGCCAGCCAGATCGAATCGAGACCCCAGGTTGAAACAACCAGGGCCAGCCCAGACGATTGGCGGTCTAGGAAGGCGCTGGAGCTGCGATGCACTTGAGAATGAAGTGTTCGAGACGCTGCGGTTCCCCGTTACGGTAGGCCCGAATCGTCTCCACGTATTCGGGGTCACCGGTGCGCGGCTCGATCGGCCAACGTTTCGGCCAATACCCGTAACGCCCGAGGACCGCCCACACCATGAGCCTCGCGATGTGTCCGTTTCCGTTGACATAGGGATGGATGGTAAGGAAGTGTACGAACATCCGACTGACAAACACGACTAAGAAATGGAGTTTCTTCTGTCGAGACAGCTTGGCATTAGGCAGGGTGAATGCTCCATCCAGCCCGACGATGCCCGAGCGTAGTTCCTCCTGCATCTCCTTGATGGCCTGTCCAACATGTTCGGCGCGAAAGCCGACCCTCGGATCGCCTTGAATCCCAACGTGTTGATACTTGAGGCATCGATGGTCGGACCCACGATAGTTCCCTGCGTAGTAATCGTATCCTTTCGGGGTCAATTCAAAGAAGAGCTGCCGGTGTACCCTTCTTGTGTCGCTCACAAGACCTAGTGCGCTACCCCTCGAACTTCGAAGGTCCACAAGCACACGTTCGAGCCTACGCTGGATGACGGACGAAGAATCGGGACGATCCCGGTACTCCCAGGGCGGGCAATCAACAGGATGCATGGCGGCTAGTCATCCGCGTCCTTTACGTCGTTCGCAAGGCGAGATGCCCATTCTTGAATGTCGTCACACGCGTCCATCTGTTGATGTTCGATAGCGGCGTCCAGGAGATGTTGGTTCTCCCTATCTACGTCGAGCGGTGCCAGCCTTTGAATACTGTCAACCACTCCGTGCAGCAAATCCTCTTCAGCTGGTGCGTATTGGGAGTTGTCCTCTTGAATGACCCATACGTCACGCCCTGCACATTCTACTGGAGGAACCATCAGCGTATCGGTCGAGGGAATGTCCGGATCGGGCCCGGCCGCTCGCCAATCGACAATCTGGGTGCTGATAATAGTCATCGCTCTTTCCCTTTGAGAAAGTCGTACAGATACTTTTCGTAGAGCTCATCGGCATGGTCCAGAATGATCTTCATCTGGTCCCAATCGAGCGCTTTGTCGAGACGGCGGTTGTTCACGTCGAAGATGATATTGATCCCATGTTCGCCCTGTGGAACCAGGACCGGCTTTACCGTTCCCTCGACGTCTCGCGGTTCGAAGTGTCCTTTCTGCACGGTTTTCGCGCTGAGTTTCCTGTTGTAGTTTTCATCCGGGTTGTTCCATCCAACGGTAAGTTCTTCCGAGTCCGGCGGGGCTTGAGGACAGAATCGGTCTCGGAAGACTTCGCTTCCATCGACACCGTCGCAGTGGAATACAACGTTTCTTACTTTTCCGATTCTGAAGAACTGCGTCCCCGGCAGATGGCGGTGGAAGGTCTCAAGGCAGCTGATCACATCCTCGTTCAGCGTTTTGGACCACTCGTAATCTTCCAGCATGTCGGGCAGCGTAATAGGGAAATTGAAGACCGGACCACGTGGAGTGGCCGTGGACGTAGCAACTGTGATTTGCCCCTTCCCAGGTATCGGAATGTCCTTGTTGATTTGGAACTTCGTCTTGCTCTGGCTCAGATCCGCGAAGAGATTCGGAAACTGGTCGCTGATCTGATTATAGAACTCCTGTATTCGCAACGCGTCAAGAGCAATCTCAATCGGCGGGCGCACATCCGCTCCGATACCAATCGTTTCTTGGTCTATGCGCGTCGGCGTAAACTCAAATCCCGGCATCTCTGGTCTCTCCGCCAAGCCCACGTGTCAATACTTCCTACCTTCGTTACTTCGCCATAAGGCCTTGGGCCTAGAATCCCGACTCTTGACGACCTGCGATTCGCGTACCTAACTAGTATAGCGGAAACGCCGAGAAAGACGCTACAGATAAACTTCAGATTCGTACGCTGCCCCGCGCCGCATAGACCTCCGGTGTTAATCCAAGCCTCTCGAGCCCCTCCCGGGATTCCAGCGAATGTGCATGTACGCCACTCTAGCCGCAAGGGAGTCGCGCAGCCCCTTAGAGATCTCGTGTGCGCCCGGAAAGCGGACGTTTCGTGCTCTGAGTGGCTCGTCCGCTGGGGTGAATGGCCCGTGGGCCTCACGGAGATTGGCGGTCCACCTCTTCAGATGTTGGGGAGACAACGATTCGAGTCCCCCACGGCTGAAGCCATGGACCACCCAGCCCACAATCCGCAATCCCCAATCCCCAATCCCGAATCAGCTCCCCCCTGATCGCTGAACATGCACAGCCCCTACGAGCGCCTGCGACGTTCTTGTAATGGTTGCACATCGCATCCAGCGTGAACACCGGCAACTTGAAACAGACGCCATTCAATGGAGATGCCGTGGCCGACGCCAAACCAGTCGAACCGGCTCGGGTCAAACCGATCGTACCGCTGCTGCCCTATCAGCGCGAGGACATCGAGTCCGACGCTCGATTCCGTTGGAACTGCTGGTCGAGGCAGTCCGGAAAGAGCTTCACCAAATCACTCCGCCGGATCCTCCGCGGGCTCCAGCGTGGCCGCAACCAGATCTTCCTGTCGGCCGGTGAGCGTCAAAGCCGCGAGCTGATGCAAAAAGCTCGGCAGCATTGCGAGGCCCTCAAGATAGCGACCGACTATTACGACAACCGCTTCTTCAAGGACCTCAGCATCAAGCAGCTCGAGATAGTCCTGCCACGCGGGGTGCGCATCATCGGACTGCCGGCCAACCCGCAGACGGCACGCGGTTTCACGGGTGACGTGCTGCTCGACGAGTTCGCCATGCACGCCTTCGACCGGGATATATGGGGCGCCATGTTCCCCACCGTACTTCGTGGCCGCGGGGAACTCGACATCGCCTCGACGCCCAAGGGCAAAGGCAACATGTTCTACGAGCTGCGGCACAACGAGCTGTTCTCGACCAGCACGGTCACCCTGCCCGACGCGATCAGTCAAGGCCTCGATGTAGATGCCGACGAGATGCGCCGCGCGATGGGCGACGAAACACTATATCGCCAGGAGTTTCTCTGCGAGTTCATCGACGAGAGCACGGCACTGCTCACGTACGATCAGATCACCGCCTGCTCCGATCCCTCATTGACCGCAGCGGCATCGATCGATGAGCTGGCAGACGATCCCCGCGAACTCTTCGCGGGCGTGGACATCGGGCGCGTCCACGATCTGACCGTACTCTGGGTTCTGGCACGCGAAGATGATGTCTTCAAGACCGTCGGTCTGTTCGAGCTGTCCGCCGCGCCGTTTCGCGTGCAGACCGATCTTATAAGCGAACTGCTGTCCCTGCGGCGCGTTCGACGGTGCTGCATCGACGCGGGTGGACTGGGCATGCAACTGGCGGAGCAGGCCGTCGAAAGATTCGGTGCGCATCGCGTCGAGGCCCTGACGTTCACGCCGGCACTCAAGTCGCAAATGGCCTCGGCTCTGCGGATTGCAGTCGAGTCGCAGCGGATTCGCATACCAAACGACGACCGCATCCGCAACGACTGGCACAGTGTCGAACGCACAGTGACAGAATCGGGGCATTTCCGCTTGACCGCACCGCGAACGAAGGGTGGACACGCAGACCGCTTCTGGGCAGCGGCGCTGGCGATACATGCGGCCGACACAGGCGGCGGGCGGGTCGAGGCCATGAACGTCAAACCCCTGCACTTCGCCCGAACTGGAATATGGTAGGGAGGAAGGCAGAAGGAGGAAGGCAGAAGGATGAAGGATGAAGGATGAAGAATATGGCACTTGCGTTCGATATTCCGCATTCCGCATTCACAGTTCGCCATTCGCTATTCTTCCTTCGCCATTCACAACGTAGGAGCTCACCTGCATGAACTGGATACAACGAATCACAAAGGCATTTCGGGAAAGCGCGAACAAGAAGCCCGAGCCCGGCCGGGTGGTGATGCCGCGCGCCGAGGATTCTGTTCGCGATTATCCGGGCGCGGGGCTGACCCCTTCACGGCTGATGGCCATCCTGAGGGAAGCCGACGACGGCTCCCTGGCGACGGCCATGCAGCTCTTCGAGGAGATGGAGGAGAAGGACGCCCATCTGTTCGCCGTGGCCAACACGCGCCGACTGGCGCTCACCGGTCTTGCCTGGCAGATTGCCAGCGCGGCAGACGTGCAAGACGACGTCGATCGGACTCTCGCTGACGAAGTGACAACCTACTGTCGCCGGATTCTGACCGATCTGGATCGGTTGGACGAGGCGTTGCAGCACCTCTCCTTCGCGATCGGGCGAAACATCGCCATCGCCGAAATCGTCTGGGACCTGCACGGCGGCGAGCTGAGACCCGTGGACATCGTTCCCGTAGACTTCATCCGAATCGTCTTCGACCAGCTCGATCGCCCGCGCATTCTCACGGAGGACGAGCCGCAGGACGGAATCGAACTTCCACCCAACAAATTCATCGTACACACCCCGCACAGTGCGTCCGGCCACCCGCAGCGCGGAGGCCTGCTGCGCGTCACGGCCATGGTGTATCTCGCCAAACACCTGGCACTGAAGGACTGGATGATCTTCGCCGAGATCTTCGGGATGCCCGTGCGGATCGCGCGTTACGAACCGTCGGCCACGCCCGAGGAGAAACGCGAACTGCTCACCATGCTCGAGTCGTTGGGTAGCAACGCCGCGGGCATCTTCAGCCGGGCGGTGGAGCTGCAAATCGTGGAGGCCAACCGCGGAACGGCTGGACCGCCATACGAGAAACTCATCGAGTTCCTCAACCGTGAGATGAGCAAGGCCTGGCTCGGCCAGACGCTCACGACGGATGTAGCGGGACAGAAGAGTTCCTACGCGGCCTCATCCGTGCACGAACACGTGCGCAGCGATGTGCTGGCGGACGACGTGCGAAAGGAGGGCCGCACCCTTCGCCGTGACCTGCTGACTCCCCTGGTGCGCCTGAGGTTCGGACCGGATGCTCCCGTTCCATACTTCCGGCGGAAGATCAGGCAGCCGACGGCGCCACGCGAGCTGGCAGAGGTGGTGGACATGGCCGTCAACAGGCTCGGTGCCAGGATCCCGACGTCGTGGGTGCATGATGAACTCGGCATCCCGCGCGCCGATGAGACGGAGCCTGCCATACCCGGTGCGCCCGACTGATCGCTCGATGGCCGCAAGTCGGCGAGCGCCTGCAACGTTATCAGGTTGTAAGACCTGTCTCACAAATACCCTGGAAGACGAGGTAATGATGACAACGAACGTACAAGAGAAAAGCACTGAGACCGGGGAAGTCCGTGCACTTCACTCGGCCGCATTGTCGGGCGATACGGTACCGGATCGGGTGTTGCTGGCACCATGGGGCCAGGTGGAGAGCACGCACGGCAGCTTCATTGTCGATGACGAGGCGGCGCGGATGACCGTGGAGGCGTTCGAGGAACACGGCACCGATCTGCCGATCGACTATGAACATCAGACACTCGGTGGCACGTACGCGTCACCGACCGGAAAGGCTCCGGCTGCCGGCTGGGTGAAACGCCTGGCGTCCGAGCCGGGCGTCGGTCTGGTCGCCGAGATCGAATGGACGGATCAGGCCGTCAAGACTCTGGCCGCCAAGGAGTATAGGTACCTTTCGCCCGTGGCGATCATACGCAAGAGCGATCGCAAGCTCGTGGCGATTCACTCGGCCGCACTGACCAACAAGCCAGCCATCGTCGGCATGGAGCCGATCGTCAACAGCGCCGACGCCGACTCCTCCCTCGACGACCACGACCCGCTGACCGCGCTTAGAAGCGAACTCGGCCTGGCTGATGACAGTGATCCGAACACCGTGCTGATAGCGGCCGGTCGGCAACTCGTGGACCTCCGAAGCGATGCGAGAAAACGCCACGTCGACGAGCTCATCCGCGAAGCTATGCGAGCAGGCAAGCTTGTCGAGGCGCAGCGAAGCTGGGCCGAGGCGCTGGCGGCTCGTGAGGAGGGACTCTTCGACGAGTGGCTTCGTTCGGCGCCGGTCGTCGTGGCACCAGGGACCACCGTGGCGCCTTGTGGGGTGGACACGCACGAAAGTCGCCGGCATTCGGCTGCGGCCCGTGCCCGGTCGGAGTTCAGAACCAACCCGGCCCTGCTCGCTCTGACGACGGAAGAGGCTTACGTGGAAGACGCCCTGCGCGAAGTGCCCTGCTGACCGAACTATCGTAACGAGACGAACAAACGCGGTGACTGACGGGCCGCACACTCTAACGGACCGTTGAAAAAGTGTAGCGCCGCCCCTTGTGGGCGGCGAGAAGCCACTTCAATCGTCACCCACGAGGGGTGACGCTACACCATTGTGGCTGACTCCGTGTTTTTCAACGTACTGCTAACGAAACTCTGTCGAAAAGGATGACAAAACAATGGCACTAACGGCTAATCGAGAAGTGGATCATTACATCGACCAGGAGCTGCGCAGCCTGCACGTGGCGGCCGACACCCACGTGTACAAAGGGGCGCTGCTGGGAATTACGTCGGGCGGCTACGCCCGACCGCTCATCGCCGGAGACCTCTTCGTCGGCATCGCGTACGAGGAGATGGATAACACCGGCGGGGCCGACGGTGACAAGAGCGTGCGCATCTACACGCTCGGTGACTTCGGCCACGCACTGTCCGGGGCGGCCCTCTCGAACATCGGCGACCCGGTCTACGCGTCGGCCGATGACACGCTCACCTTCACGAGCACGGACAACTCATACGTCGGACACGCCATCGACGTTCCGTCCGGCGGCGAGATTATCCTGCGGCTCGACACCTTCCGCACTGCACCGTAACCGGTGTGGGTGCCACTGGCGGCTTGCCCGCCAGTGTGCATCGGGTCTCACACGCCGGTGCAGAGCGGGCGTGTAGCGTAACTCTTCGCCGGCATCAAGAAATGCAATAGTCGACAGGACGCAATGCGAATCAACGAATGAAAGGAGCGCCACAGTGGCTGTCATCAACACGGGATTGCTGACCAAAGGGCTTCGAAGCGAGTTTTTCAGCCGCTTCAATGCCATGACGACGTATTACCGGGATATGGCGACACGCATCGCCTCGACCTCGGACTGCGAGAACTACAAGTGGCTCGGGTCCCTGCCGAGGATGCGCGAATGGGGCACGGGCCGGATCGCCAAGGGCCTGGGAACCGAATCCTACTCGGTCGAGAACCTCAAGTACGAGGCCACGCTCGAGGTGGACCGCGACGAGATCTCCGACGACAAGACCGGCCAGGTCCGCATCCGCATCGCCGAACTCGCCGAGCGCGCGGCGACCCACAAGGACTACCTGATCGCCCAACTCCTGATCAACGGGGAGACCGCAGGCTTCAACAGCTATGACGGAGTCAGTTTCTTCAACGACAGTCACGTCTCCGGCAGCTCCGGGGCACAGGACAACAAGCTGACCAACTCCGCGGCAGTCCCCGATGACCCGACGACGGACGAGTTCAAGCTCGCGATGAAAACCGCCATCGGGGCGTTGATGGGGTTCAAGGATGATCAGGGCGAACCGATGGCGGTCTCGGCCACCGGGCTTGTCTGCGTCGTTCCGACGACCATGTACCTGACCGCCCTGGAGGCCGTCAGTGCACCCGTGGTGAGCGGCACTACCAACATCGTGGCCGGGGCGGCCCGCATCATCGGACTCCCCTGGCTAACCGATCCGTCCAAGTGGTACCTGCTCAAGACCGACGGCGTCGTCCGCCCCTTCCTCTTCCAGGACCGCGAACCGATCGAGTTCACCGCCCTGACCGAGGACAGTGACGAGGGCTTTCGGCGCGAGAAGTATCTCTACGGTGTCCGTGCACGCTACCGTATGGCCTACGCGTACTGGCAGCACGCAGTCCTGATGACGTTCGCGTCGCCGACGTAACAGGCCGAGACTGCGGATTGCGGATTGCCGTTCCGAACCGCGCCCGTAAGGAAGCGGCCCATCGACTGCCGTTCCGAACCGCGACCGTAAGGAAGCGGCCCGACGACCGTCTTTCCGAGCCGCGCCCGTGAGGAAGCGGACAATCGATTGCGGATTGGGGATTGGGGATTGCGGACCATCGACTACCTTTCCGAACCGCGACCGTCTTTCCGAGCCGCGCCCGTGAGGAAGCGGCCCGACGACCGCCTTTCCGAGCCGCGACCGTCTTTCCGAGCCGCGACCGTGAGGAAGCGGACAATCGATTGTGGATTGGGTATCGGGGATTGAGAACCAGAGCAAGGGGACCGAGTCATGTCGTACATCACCAACGCGGACATTGAGGAGCGCGTGGGCTCCGATGCCTACGTGCAACTTGCGGACGACGACGGTGACGGCCAGGCCGACGTCGGGGTCGTCGACGAGACGCGCCTCGCAGCCGAGGGTGAGGTCAACAGCTACCTCGCCCGACACTACGCCGTGCCGGTCGACCTGACCACGCACGCGGATTTGGCGGACGTTCTGGCTTCCATCACGCTGGATCTGGCGGAGTACCGCCTGCGTGTCCGTCGCCCGCCGGTAGCGAATGAAGTCCTGGACAAACGGGCGCAGGCGATTGACTGGTTGGCGCGCGTGGCCGACGGTTCGCTGGACCTGCCGTCGGCCGCGCCGGTCGCCCCGAACACGACGCGCGGCCCGCTCGGCACTGTCACCGGAGAAGAGCGGCTTTTGTCTCGCGATGAACTGTCAGAGTTTTGACATGAGCACACCGGATCGAACGACAATCAAGGCGGCGATCGAGGAGCTGACGTCCAAGCTGGAGGCGAACCTCGTTGCCGATCCTCCAACTGCCGCGAAGCCGTTCCGGCGGGTTGCGGTGACCGCCGGCGGCGCCGGGGAGCATCCCCGGCCTTTCATAACGCTCCAACTTCGGCGTGCCGGGCCGATCGGCGCAACCGACAACGACAAGCTCATTCGGGTTTCGATGACTCTACGGATAGTGACGGACGCCACCGCGGCCGACCCGCACGAAGCCGTCCTCGACAGAATCGGGGCCGTCGAGGATTACTTCGACGGCATCGTCGACACAGGCGTCATCGAAGGGGCCGAGGGCTTCGACGATCGCGAGTGGGCGTTCGAGTACCCGCGGGCAACGGCCGGGGCACGAGTGGCATCTGCAACGGCAGAGCAGACGTTCGTCGTCAAGGTGGAGCGCGAACATAACCGGGAGCCGGCCGCGTGACGGAACGGGAGGACGATTGGCGATTGCGGATTGGCGGAGATGACGTCGCAACATCGAGACCTGAAGACGTCGAAACCTCGTAAGCTCAGGGCGTCACAGCAACACGGCTTCGAGCGGTCGAACACCGGCAAAGTCGGATCGTAGCCATGTCGTTCTGTGAGCCAAGGAGTTGTTATCAGGTCT
>JAUXGE010000198.1 GCA_030622435.1 Planctomycetota bacterium | reverse complement strand
CCGGCTTCAATCTTGGAAAGATCGAGGATGTCGTTGAGAAGGCTCAGTAGAGAGCTGGCACATCCCAGGACGATTTGGAGATTCTCGCGTTGTTCACCTTCCAGCTCGGTACCCAGCACGAGCTCCGTCATACCGATGACACCATTCATCGGCGTGCGGATCTCGTGGCTCATGTTGGCCAGGAACTCGCTCTTCGCCCGACTGGCCGCCTCGGCGTCCTGGCGGGCTTCGACCAGATCGGTGACGTCAATGACGTTCAGGATCACACCCCGATAGTGCTCCTTGTCGAAGATGGGCTGCGCTCGCATGGAGACCTCCATCCCCAACAGCTTGCGGTTGACGACGAGGGTTTCGCGACGGTCGCCGCTGCGGAAGGTGGTCAAAGCGGCGCGCAGCCGGGCCGTCACCTCCGTATCGGGATGAAATTCCCAAATCGACTTGCCGACGATGTCATCACGTCTCATGCCCAGCTTGTTCAGGAACCACCCATTTGCCTCGGTGACGATGTCGTCGGCGCTGGCGACGACGATGCCTTCGTCCATACCCTCGATCATCGAACGTAGCTTGTGGGCCTCCCTCGCTGCCACGTGATGGGCCTCGACGAGCCGTTCCTCCGCCCGCTTGCGGTCGGTGATATCGCGAAACACCCCCTGCAAGAGTTGTCTGCCATCTACATGAATGGGGTTGGACTTGATGGCGACGTACTTGGTTTCGCCGGTCCTGGTGATAACTCGCGCTTCCAAGACCTGTCCCGCTTCCTCGGAAAGGTGTTTCCGGAAGGTCTCCGAGAAACTACCCTTTCCTTCTTCAGGAGGATGGAGGATCTTCTGATGTTGTCCAATCAGTTCAGATTTGTCCCTGCCGACGAGTTCAGCCACTGCACGGTTGCAGTCGACGATCACACCTGTTTCCGCGTCGGCGACTACTATTCCGTCCCGCGCCTCATCGAATAACCTTCTCTGCGTTTCCTCACTTCTCCGCAGGGCGTCCTCGGCCTGCTTGCGATCCGTGATATCTCTCACGTACTCGATGACCCCATCCACTTGACCCTCAACGTTCCGAGTGGGAAAGGAGCAGAGTTCCAGCCACCCCTTCGGGTTTTCCTCGGAGGGATAAGGGACGATCTCGGTCTGCGACGTGCCCGCCTCGATGGCTTTCAAGCTCGGGCACCAAGGGCATGGGGATTGTCTTCCCTGGTATGCCGTGTAGCATTTACTACCAACGAGCGGCATTTCGGCAACGTACATCTTCTCCATCGACGTATTGACGCGCAGAATATTGAGGTCACTGTCCAGCACGCTGATCCCGTCCTGGATGGCCTGGAAGATATTCTCGAGAAAACGCTCGCTTCCGCGCAGCGTTTCCTCCGCCCGCACGCGTTCGGCCACCTCGACTTGAAGCTCGTGGCGCCGGGTTTCAAGTTCGGCCGTACGCTCCGCGACCTTGCGCTCGATGGACGCGTAGCTCTCCTGCAACCGACTGGCCATGTGGTTGAACGAGCGAGCCAATACGCCGATCTCGCCGACAGCCTTGACGGACGCACGCCTCGCCAGATCACCGTCTGCTACTGCCGTCGTGGTGGCCGCGAGGTTCCGAATGGGCTTGACCAACTGGCGCACCATGATGACGGTCAGCCCGATACCGGAAGCCACAACAGCCATCGCAACCAGAACACTCCAGCGGACGCGACTGCCGAGTTCCGCGTGAACCTTGTCGAGACTGTAGATCAGGGTGACAAACCCGACCGGTGAGTCTGGTTGAAGACGCTCCGCGGAAACGACCTCCTCCTCGATGTCTCCCAGCTCAATCTCGGTGACATCGGGCCACACGGGAACGACAACGAGAAGTTGCCCCTCAGTAAGATCAACCCGCGCCGCGTCCGGTGTGAGAGGGCCTGTCATTGGACGGGATAGGTTCAGCCGGCTTTCGGGAACGAAGTCATCATGCCGTCGGAACACCGGATCACCGTCGTGCTTGCGGTGAGCGTTGTCGGAGATGTGCGCATACTCGATGGCTTCGTCGCTGCCCGCCGCCTCGAGAATGCGACCGATCTGTTCTTGGTCGTCGAGGAGCACGGCATAAGATGCGCTTCGGCTGAGGGATCTCGCAAGACTGACGGCTTGCTGCGTGATTCTCTCGACTGAGTCATTGTAGTTCTGGCGGATCAGAACAACACTCACGATCCCGACCGTGCTCAATACCAAGAGCACGGAAAACGCGATCGCTCTTCGTTGGATACCCCACTGCCCCATAGTGTCTGTGACGCTCGCTACCTGCGCGGTCCCATCTTCAGGCGTGGCTCCGTACGCACCACGCGCACCGAAGAGCTACACCGGCTGGACCGACTCCCACTAGCAATCAAGTTTTCTCTCAGAGGAATGATCGACTTCCAAGCAGGTTAACCTGTCGTTAGCAGCCCAAAGGCATGAGCGGTCTTTGAATGACACTTGATTGGTTCACTACCATTTTGGAACCCACTTCCGATAAGAATGCTACGGATGTTTCCTCACGCGGATGGCATAGCAAAATAAGAGGTAAAGTCCTGCCGATAGCCTTTCTATCAATGAACTGGGACGGCGGTCGGTGCACCCCGCTCGCAGCAGTCCCGTAATGTGTGTTGCATGAGCGGCATTCTCATCGCAGAAGAACACGAAATTTTCCTGAGGCACTCCAGACGTTCCGTTGGAGTGCACGCATGCCTCGCACTCGTCGCCGGTGTCACGGTCATTGCGTCGGCGCCGTCCCGTGTCTGCGCACAGGATGCCGAGCGGATCGCCATTCTCTTCCGTAATCAGGCCAGCCACCTGGAGGCGGCCACGGCCCTCGAAACGAGGCTTCTCGAATCCGGCCATGCGTGCACGCTGATCGAACTTCCGAAAACAGCCGACGCCGTTGCGCAAGAGGCGGCCGTCCGGAAGCTGGTTGCGGCAAGACCGAGTGTCGTGGCCAGCGCCGGAACCAAGGCAACGCTCCTCGCGCTTCAGACACTCCCCGACACGCCGGTCGTGTTCTTCATGGTTCCCAATGCACTCGATGCCCGGTTCATGGCACGTGGAAATCCGTACCGGCATCGTGTCGGCGGCGTGACAACTGACATCTCGCCCGAAGATCAACTGGATTGGATTCTCCGCATTATTCCCGATACTCGGACCATCGCCGTTCCCCACAGCGAGCGTTCGGCGCGTACCTTTGCAGCGATCGAGTCGGCAGGCCGCAAACGCGGCGTCACAATCCGGGCGGTCCAGGCGAACAAAGAAAATTTTGTCGAAGTGATCGAAAGGCTCAACGCTGACGGATGCGACGGCGTGCTGATGATTCCTGATGCAAACGTCTACAGTTCCCTGACAGTCCAGCGCCTTCTTCTCTGGGGGATTCGTCAGAAGAAGCCGGTCTGGGCCTTTTCCGAAAACGTCGTGCGAGCCGGAGCGCTCGGTGGGATCCATGGCGTCGGTGGGGCTGTAGGGCACCGGGTAGCCGGGCTGGTTCAACAAGTCATCAACGGTAAGGACATCGCGCGAATCGGTTTGAAGTACCCCATGCGAACAGGACACGCAGTCAATGACCGAACGGCTCAGATGATAGGCGTGTCTCTGCCGCGCCATAAGCTGGCAAGCGACACCGCACGTTTCGGGAGCGGAAAATGAGATCTATGCGGCTTTCCATGTGCAACTTCTACGCTCGCCCACATTGCCGGACCGGGCACAACCGCGTTCTGGGGATGCGAGCACCGTCGCCGGGACCAACGCACCGACGCTGGATCCCGATCTTTCCGTACCTCACAATCTGTGCATTCATCGCCATGTCACCGAGGGCGTTCGCTCAGACAACGGACGACACGGCCGTGGCAGATCCTCCTGCACCGATCGATGATCGACCGGTGCACGATGACCTCGATGACCTCGAGCTGCTCGAGCTGGAAATCCCAACCGTCGTTACGGCAACCCGCCGGTAGCAGAAGCTCTCGACCGTGCCCTACGCCATGAGCGTCATCACTGCCGAGGACATCCACCGGTCCGGCGCCCGGTCAATTCCCGACGCCCTCCGCCTCGTCCCCGGTGTCGATGTTGCCGACCTGTCACTTGCCAACGCCGCTGTCGCGCCTCGAGGGTTTCACGGTTTCCTGGGAAGGCAAGTTCTTGTCCTGGTGGACGGACGGCAGCTATTCGATTCCCTCTTCGGTGGAACGGTGTGGGGCAGTTGGCCGTTTCAACTGGAAGACATTGAACGAATCGAGGTCATCCGCGGACCGGGCGGTGTCGCGTGGGGCGCTAATGCCGTCAATGGTGTCATCAACATCATTACGAAGGACCCCTCCGAGCAGCTCGGGCTGACATTGACCACGGGCGGCGGATCAAGGGGAACGTTCAAGCAATACGCGGGGTATGGTTTCCAGGAAGGGAAGCTGCGGCTTCGCATCTCGGGTGAGTACGAGGCCAGCGACGGCTTCCGCAATGGGGGCTCCTTTCTGCGATACCTGGACGACGACTACAAAGCCGGACGGGTCGGACTGCACGCCATCTACGACGCCGGGCCGGACGATACACTCACGTTCTCGGCCGGCAGCGGCCTGGTTGACGGCGGGTTTCCGCCGACGCCGCTCGCCGGATTCGGCGTACGGAGGAATTCGGGATCTCAGGCGTCGTTCCTCCTTGGCCGGTGGGTCCACAATGTCACCGACGACAACCGGTTCGAGCTGACAGGCTACGTCAACGACTTCTACGCCTCACCGGGTGCTTCCGCCATCGATTACCGGTACCAACAGCTCGCGCTTCAGCTTGGCCATACGTTCAAACCGGCGGACACGCACACGCTCATCTGGGGAGTCGACGGCCGGGTCGATCTTCTTGACGGGAGCAACGCCGATCCGTTCATGCTCAGCAAGAGCTTCGTCAGTACGGTGGTCATCGGCTTGTACATACAGGATCAATGGAGATTCGCGCCCCGATGGACGCTCGATCTGGGCGGGCGCATCGACTACGAATCCTACGGCGGGTTCCAGCCAAGCGCACGCGCGGCCCTTTCGTACGAGCTGAACGAGGACGCGATGATATACGGATCAGTATCGCGTGCGTTCCAGATGCCACCGGCGGGATTCAGGTTTATTGATATCCCCATGCTCAATGGTGTGGCGCATGTTGTCGGTCACAGAAGCATGGAGCCGGAGACCCTTGTCGCATACGAACTGGGCTTTCGAGGCACACCTATCGACCGGCTGGAGACGAACCTCAACTTCTTCTGGCACGAGTGCGACGATCTGACAACGATGAGCCCGACGTTGGGACCACCCGGTCTGCTGCGTATGGATGTCGACAACCGGGCCGAGGCGTCAATATACGGGTTCGAAGCCGATGTCCGATTTACGCCACTCGAGAATCTCACGTTTCTGGCCCACTACACGTTTCAGAATCTGGACTGGAGATCATCTGCTCCCTACCACGAAAAGGACGCCACATCACCTCCCGAACACAAGTTCATGCTCGGGGCGAGGTACAGCCCGACCGAGGATCTTCATCTGTCGAGCCACCTCTACTTCGTCGACGCCGTCAAGACACCCAACCCGGCCAATCCTTTCATACCTCGTAGCGTCGATTCGTATTTACGGCTCGATCTGAACGCCGAGTACGAGTTCTGGAACGATGATGCTTCGCTGTCCGTCGGTGTGCGCAACCTGCTCGATCCCGATCACTATGAGGGTGGAACCCTGTTCCTTAACGACGCCGAGGTGCCGCGCATGGTCTACGCGGAGTTCCGACTGAGCATCAAGTAGAGCACACGCCCAGCACGTCGGGCTGTTGACCTGCCACGGATTACTAAGGCAGGGGCAGCCTCCGATGGGATCGCCACAGACACCCATTCCGAGCCCAAACAGCTGGTAGGAAGTGAGCTACATCGGATCCGAATGCGAACCGCGGACGCTCACGGCTTGCCCTCTTGAGCAAGAAGATACACCACGGCCTCTGCTACGGCCGGGGACTCCTGTGACGCCTCACCGTAGCGCACTATGGCGGCAACACGTTCCCCCTTCTGCAGCATCTCGACAAGCTCCCTTCGCAGAGGATCCTCCAGCTCGGAGAGCAGAACCGTGGCTCGCGCCCTGTCCTGCTCGGCTTGGCGCCGTGATTCGCGGTACTTCGTCAGAACCTCAGCCGTTGGGCACGGGATCATCAGCGACCACGCACCATCTTCACCGACTATGTGGTTCATCACCACTGCCCGGTGGTCCTGTCCCTCTGCATACTCCAACTTGAAAGCGTGCGACGGACGGACGGGGTAGCTGAACACATCCTCGAACGGAAGCGGTTCGCCTGAGGGAATCGACTCGAAACTCGCATCGTAACCCTCCGGGATCGCGGGGATTACATACTGGGCGAACAACTCGTCATAGTAGTCGCGGTTCTCGTCGCTGAGACACAACAGGCATCCCGGGTGAAGGAGCGATCGTAACGCGTCCACATCGTCGGCGTTGATCGCCGCCACATACGCGGCCGCCAGCGCCTCCTTCGAATTTGGCAGTGGCCGACCCTCCACATCCTTGGCCAAACCACTACCACGCGGTGCGCGTGACGCCGCTTCCTCGCGCTCACAACTCACAAACACGACCAGGCTCGAACACAGGATGATTAGACTAATGAGCTTTGCCATGAACATCTCTTTATCACACAGCGTCGCCCACGTCCAGAGCCCGGTGCCTGGTTCCGGCATAATCCCGGACACTCAGGCATCACCGGTGTCATCCGATGATCCACCGGCGGCCCGGCTCAACAGCATTTGCGGTGACGGCCGAGACGCTTTCTCCTGCTCAAAGAGGCGTCCGAGAGTCGCAGTACCTCCCGCGTGTACGCGTCTATGAGGCGAAAGACGGCACCGGCACACCGGATCGGCCCCCAATTGTACTCCTTCCGTAGCCATGCTACGCTTTCGCCTCGATGGATGACCACCCGGACAGGAATATGAAACATTATGGAAAAGAGTGACACAAAGCGTTCTCTCAACTTCATCGAAGAAATCATCGAGGACGACCTCAGAACGAACAAGTGGGACGGGCGGGTGCACACACGGTTCCCACCCGAGCCCAACGGCTATCTGCACATCGGGCACGCCAAGTCGATCTGCCTGAACTTCGGGCTGGCGGCCAAGTACAACGGCCCGTGCAACCTCCGGTTCGACGACACCAACCCCATCAAGGAGGAGGAGGAGTATGTCGAATCTATCATGGAGGACGTCCGCTGGCTCGGTTTCGATTGGGAGGACCGGCTCTACTATGCCTCCGACTACTTCGACCAGCTCCACGAGTGGGCCGTTCAGCTCATCAAAACCGGCAAGGCCTATGTCTGCGACCTTACAGCGGAAGAGACCCGGCAACACCGCGGCACCTTGACCAAACCGGGCACTGAAAGCCCCTACCGCAACCGCAGCGTCGAGGATAACCTCGATCTGTTCACACGTATGCGGGCCGGCGAGTTCCCCGACGGCTCCCGTACACTCCGCGCGAAGATCGACATGTCCGCCCCCAACATGAACATGCGCGACCCGGTCATGTACCGCATTCTCCGGGCGAGCCATCATCGCACGGGCGACACGTGGTGCATCTACCCCATGTACGACTTCACCCACGGCCAGTCCGACTCTATCGAACGCATCACGCATTCCGTCTGCACACTGGAGTTCGAGGACCACCGCCCACTGTACGACTGGTTCCTCGACGAACTCGGCGTCTACCATCCCCGGCAGATCGAGTTCGCCCGCCTCGATCTTACGTATACCGTGATGAGCAAACGCAAGCTGCTCGAACTCGTACAGGGCGGTTACGTGAGTGGTTGGGACGATCCGAGGATGCCCACGCTATGCGGCCTGCGGCGACGCGGCTACACGCCGGAATCCATCCGGTCCTTCTGCCAGCGCATCGGTGTGGCCAAGTTCAACAGCACGATCGACATTGCCCTGCTCGAACACTGCCTCCGCGAAGACCTGAACAAGCGGGCCAGGCGAACCATGGCCGTTCTGCGCCCGCTGCGTGTGGTCATCGACAACTACCCCGAGGACCTCGTCGAAGATCTTGACGCCGTCAACAACCCGGAGGACGCCGGAATGGGCACACGGAAAGTCCCGTTCTCGCGCGTCCTGTACATCGAACGGGACGATTTCCGGGAAGATCCACCCCGAAAGTTCTTCCGCCTGGCGCCGGGTCGCGAGGTCAGACTGCGGTACGCATACTTCATCACGTGTGTCAGCGTCGTGAAGGACGAACAAACGGGGGAAGTCGTCGAACTGCACTGCACGTACGATCCGGAGACGCGCGGCGGCAACGCACCCGACGGCCGGAAGGTCAAGGCAACCCTCCACTGGCTCTCCGCCGCCCACGCGGTCCCCGCCGAGGTGCGCCTCTACGACCACCTGTTCAACAAACCGGACCCGGGCGACGTGCCCGAGGGGCAGGACTACAAGGCCAACCTGAACCCGGACTCGCTGACGGTTCTGGACGGCTGTTACGTGGAGCCGGCAATGACGAACGCCGTACCCGGCGATCGCTTCCAGTTCGAACGCCAGGGCTACTTCTGTGTCGATCCGGACTCGACGAGTGGGAAGCTCGCCTTCAACCGGACAGTGCCACTACGTGACACCTGGGCCAAAATCGCGAAGACTCAGAAGAAGTAGCGGGCGTTCGGCCAGGCTGGGTGCCCCACCCATTCCGGCACCTAAACCGGCCGGACAGTTCAGGCATCGCATCGCCGGAATGGATGGGGGGAAAGCGCCGGTTAGCCGGTGAGGAGTTGTGGATGAAAGAGCCATACGGTGGAGGATTAGCGAACCACGCCGACCCCGAGTCATGCGGTG
>JAUXGE010000117.1 GCA_030622435.1 Planctomycetota bacterium | reverse complement strand
GTTGGAATCCGCCAGCTTCGCCTGCTGCCCCCACCCCAGGCGTGGATCGAACTTGAACACGTAGAGAGAACCGGAATCCGTATACGTGCCGTCATCATATGGCGCTCCAACCACTATAGTGGAACCCTCGATGTCAACGGAGTAGCCGAAGTAATCACCCGTTGCACCGTCGGAGGCCATGAGCTTCTGCTTGTAGACCCAGCTTCCGCCGGTGTACTGAAACACATAAGCCGCACCGGCGTTTACGCCGTGGGTATTGTCATCGCCGTTTGCGCCGACGATTGCCCAGTCTCCATCAACGGCAACAGAAAGGCCGAAGTAGGCGCTCGTAACCGCATCGGGAGCCAGAAGCTTCACGACCTCGGGGATGGAGCACGAAGCCCGGACGGGCACAGGTGCTGTTGCCGAGGCAACGAATCCCGCGACGAGCATCACGAAAATCGTACGTTTCATGGCAGTACATCCTTCGGCTGGACGCGAGACGGTGAAACCTGCAAAGACAGAACGACTGATCGACATGATCGTCATCTTCCACCTCCCCCATTCTCGTCGTTGAGCGTTGATACGAGCGAGACGCGGTGTAACTCGAAGTGGCCTGCGGCCTGAATCGTATCACGGTGGAGCCCGGCGACAGCCTCCTCGTACATACCACCCAGATAGCTGTCGCCCCAACCGGGCCGCGTCACACCCTCTGGTGGATCCGGTTCGAAGGTCAGCGTGAACGTGCGCGTGACCTCGTACAGTTCACCCGGCGCCGGCTCACCTTCAGCGGTCAGCGCGTCGTGATCCGGATGGTAGCTGTGCTTGAATGGGTTCAGGCGATTCGAAGATGCCGCGGCACCGACGACGGTCTGACCGTGTAACACCGTGTCAAAGCCGCCTGTCATAGGCAGATCCTCTTCAAATGAGAATGCCGCAGAACTCATCCGTCTCGAGAAGGGCTCCCCGTCACGCATGTCACCTGCCTCGAGTTCGGCCAGGACCTCCGGTGCAATCTGGGGTGTGACCAATACTGTTCGCCCGGGGTCGGCTTCACCATCGCCAGGACGCCACATTAGTGTCACTTCCGTCAGCAACGTGTAGTTGCTGCTGCCGTCCAAATGCACGATGATCGGGAAGCGAAACGTAGCGGGCGTGGGTCGTGTGACGTCCGGGCTGCCTCCATCGCTCAAAGGCGCCGTCACCCAAGAGACCTTATCAACCAGGACGTGTCCCGCATAAAGGCCGGGTCGCGGAGTCGCTCCGGTGCCGCCGGCCGTGCCGGACTCCCCGACATTTGGAGGCACCTGTGCGGTTACGGGAACGAGACGACGGAAACCGGCGCCGTCTTCGATAACCAGAAGCCCCTGGTACTGTGAGCCGTGGCCGTCTGCGTCCAACTCCGCACCGGCCAGGCCCGTACGCCAAACCGCCAGCCGCACGACCTCTCTGACGCCGGTGTCGCCCGCAGCGCTCAGCGCCCAGGTTTCCGTGGCCAGGGGACACCACGATGGCCGCTCTTCTCCGCCGCTGCAGCCACCCGGTTTCCACCACCGAAGTGGAACGTCACCAGCCAGCGTGGGAAGATCGACCGGGTTGGATGGCACGGCCTCTGACGGGGCGCATGTAATGCTCAACGTCCGGGTTGAGTCCCCGAGGTTCTCGACCGTGACCCAATGCTCGACAAGGCTCTTGCCGAAACCCACGCCACGCAGGGATGCGTTGTCGATCTGAAGTGGCCCGTCATACTCGATGCTGCGATCTGCCTTCACCCAGAAGGCACGTCGCGGCGTGATAGGCGTAGTGGCCGGATCGGCGACCGCGGCAGGCGTCCCGTCCGGAAGGACCGTGTACACCTCCCCGGGCGTATGTGCAGAGGACGGTGCGAGATAAGCAGCGAAGCTCGGTGTCGACTCCGGATCGTCAACGACATGAAAACCGACCAGGTTGAAGCCCTCTCGCCACTTTGTCCTGGAACTGCTTGGAGTACCGACGATTGCCAGAGTGGCACTCGCGGTTGCCTTGATCAGATAAGCGCGGTTGCCGCGGATCACACGCAGCGAGTTCACGACGCTTGCCGGATCGCTGGGAGGAAGCCACACCTGCCAGTCGCTCAACAGCATGGGCTCGCAGTCCGGGCTGTTCGGGTCTTCGAGGCAACTCGACGGCCGCTGGTCGATAAGCAGATCCTCGGCCGGACTCCACACCGCTTCAACCGGCTGGCCGCCGAACACGTCCTCGGCGTCAGCCGAGGCTGGATCCACCTCGATAAAGACGCTGTTCCACCCCGGTTGCAGATCGACGTTCTGCTCGACCCACTGCGCCGAGGCGGTTGTGCCTGATACCGCCACGACTATCGCGGCTATCCCGGCAGCAACGCTGCCACGCGCAACCGGAATGGCATTTGACACCACCTCAGAGTATCTCATGGGTTCTCTCCCTCTCGTGAAGAAAGATCTAAACGGCTCGGAGTATCGACTGGGGACGTACCAGGGGCGCCCTGACGTGTTCATCCCGGCCCGAATTCCGTGAGCAAACGACGCAACCGACCACTATATCAAGTCGCCTCCCGAGTTATTAGGTAACGCAAGAAATGATTCCATCTTGTTACATCCCGAAACCTGGAGTTGATGGCTGAGTGCAGGGAGAGTGGATTGCCCCTTGCCCCTTGCCCCTTGGCGGCTGCAGGCTGAGGGAGCAGGGGAACGCCTGAGAATACACTGAGCCTTCATCAGCCTGCTTCTCAGTACAGCGCAAGGTTGTTTGTAGCGCAGGCTTCCAGCCCGCACGAGCTGCGATTACGATGCAGGCAAGATGCCTGCGCTACGCGTTTATGGCGACCTTGCGCTGTACTGTTCTTTGCTCGATTAGGCACATTCCGGTGATTATGGGACTGGTGGTGGAGATGATGATCGGGGCTGCGTGTTGGTCAGAGTTGAGCCTGGGGCTTCGGCTCGATTGTCTCATCGCAGGTGGAGAGAGTCCTCCTCGAAGCCGATTCCGATCCCGCTCGCGCTTCGAGAGCACCGGGGCGTCGGCTGGGGGGAGCGTCTGCTTGACCGCGGTGAGGAGTTGACATCCAATACTGCCCGGTCGTCCCATGGGTTGGAGCAACCGTTCGATGACACAGATTCCCGGTAACCGTGACGAGCAGTTGCGACTCACCGACGAGCATCGCATGCTCCTTCACATCCGGGACACCTTATATGAGGGCTCGTGGGAGGATTTCCTGTGCGATCTTCGAGCCCGCGATCAAGGGAGGCCGCATGTTTTTGAAACCGTCCCGGATTCTCCCGCCATGAGGGCCACGATCGAGAGCCATGTGGCCATGATCGAGGCTATGCAGGTCTGGGAGGAGCGATGTGACTGCCGGCTCTCCTCTAAAGTACCCTCCGAGGGTGAGCCCGGATGCGGTCAATTCGTATCGTGAGGTTCTGAAGATTCGTCCGGATCACACCGCGGCGCAAAAGGCTCTTCGGACTGCTCTGACCGGGGGGCCGGCTTCAGGTGCTCCCTGATTTCTTCTTTCGGCCTTTTGGTTTGACCGTGTCGTCGGTGTTGTTGCAGGGGCCTATGCGAAGGAAGCCGTCGAGCACGGCGCCGGTTTCCAGGTGAAGGCAGGGAGTCTCCATTTCACCCTTGAACGAGCCGGTCTTCCCGATTGTGACCGTGCCTCGCGCGGTGACCTTCCCTTGCACCTTCCCTTTGACAGTGAGGTTTTCCACCCTGATCGGTGCGACGACGTGCCCTTTGCGCTCGACGACGATATCACCGCAAGTATAGAACTCGCGGACGGCGTAGTAGCTTCGGATCTTGAAGTTCTCGAGGATCAGGCGCTGCTTGCAGTGCGGGCAGAATACGGACATCGCGCGGCGCGCGACTTCGGTAGGTTGCCCGCAGTAAGTGCAGAGAACCTCCTTGACCGCTGCCTGGGGCTGTTTCGAAATCGACGGCATGGATGGGTTCACCCACCCGGGCCATGTGGCGCACCGGCCCGATCACAACATGCGACGGGCGACCGTGCGACGGTCACTTCTTGGCGCCAACGGGTTCGCCGGGTCTTGGCCGGGTCGGTGCCACCGCGGTGACCGGTACGGATGCGGGCTTCGTAACAGTGCCGCCCTTGCCGGGCCCGTTGACACCGATCACGCATCGACCGATCAGAACGGCTCCCTCGGCGACCTCCAGGCGCGCAGCCTGGACATCGCCTTCGAGCTTCGCGGAAGAAGCTAACTGGACCTTGCCCCCCGCAGTGAGATTCCCCTTGACCTGTCCGTCGAGGCGAATTGTGCCGGCTTTGACGTCTCCGGTGAGGGACGCTCCTTCGGCGACGAAGAGCTGCCCTTCGCTGTTGATCTCACCGTCAAACTTCCCAAGCAGGCGGACTCCCTTGTCGAAGGTGAGCTGTCCCTTGAAGACGGCGTCAGCGCCGATAGTGGTGGAAAAATCGTTGTCCGAATCGGCCATCCTTAAGCTCCTTGCCCTGAAGTCATGTGAACACCAAGCCCACCTCCTGCCCGCCCAATGGGAGGCTACGGGCTGTGATTATAGTGTCCCGGGCGTGGGGTTCAACACCGAAGGCCGAGGTCATCCAGGGTGGGGGCCGCGACGGAATCGGCGGATGCAAGGCAGCCGTATGGCAGGCGGTTGGTCGGCGGCAGTGGAATGTCGACTTGCACCTCTCCCACGGCAAAGGCCCTGGGGTACCCAACAGGGGGGTGAATCTCCCCGCGAGGCCGGGAGAACTACTTGCCCTACCTCACACCCGCTTTGACCGTTACGTACCCTATGTGGTGTGGGCGTCTGTTCCCCGGGCCAGGGAGGCTGCTGGGGGTGCTGTGATGATCGGGAGCAATGCCCATCGGAGTTGTGACGTCAGGACCACGGCGGCCAGCGCCAGAACGGGACCGCTCAGGTCCGGGGCACGAAACATTGTACAGAATCGCAGGAATTCGACCGCGATTGCTACACTTGCGATCGCTCCACCGGTCAGGAACCAGACCGACCGGAAGCCTATTCGCGTCAAGAGCAAGGCAACAGCGATTGCCATGGTGCCGTACGTGATCAGGTGGGCGACAACCTCGGAAGCCGCCCTGGGCATCGGCTGATGCCAAAGGGTTTCGAACGGCAGCCAGTGTACGCGGGACATGTCCACCACGCTTGATGTCAGCAGGGTTGGGTCGACGGACGCAAGCAGCCGGGCCAGAATCTGGACTGCGATCAGCCCGGCCAGAGCCACCATTGGGATCGAAAAGCCGTTGTGTCGCGTTCGGAACGAGACCATTTGAGTGACCGATGTCGATCGTGTGACTGTTGCAGTGAAGACGGCAAACCACGCCCCGAGCATGACCGCAAGCGATCGTAGTGCGATCACGGCGATGTCGAACACGTGGGATTTCGTGAACAGCTGGGAGAATTCCACAACCGTAACCAGCACTACTCCCTGCAGAACTGCGGAGCGAACGGCGAAGGTCGTGTGATGTCGGGACTCCCACTCGGCCATCACGAGGAGGCAACCCAAGGCGGCGAACCAGAAGGCGGATGATAGTTGCCCGATAAGTAACTCGAACGGCGGGCGACCGAAGGCGATTCCACGGGGACCGGCCAAATCCCACCGGGCGCGCCCGAAGGAGGTATGAAGGTCGGCTGTGCAGGTCGTGAAGTCGAACGGCATCAACCCGTAAAGCAGCAACCCGACGGCCAGAACAGATGCACATATCGTTGCGGGTCGGTTGACGAACGCACGCCTGAGGTGTCCGGCAGCCGTTGCCGCGTGACCGTTCAATGCGACGGCCAGCGACGCACCTATGGCACTGCCGAGTGTGTTCGTCATGACGTCCACCCAAGATGCCACACGGATGGCGATCCCGGCTTGCATGGTTTCTGCGAAGAGGCTGAGGGCTGCGCCGGCCGCCACGGCGAACACGAATCGCATCGGAGTTCGTAAGTGAAACCGTGTGGCACAAAGTGCAAGTGTCAGTCCCACGGGGATGTAGATCAGGACGTTTGTGAGGAGATCTTCGGTGGTCGTTCCGTGTGCGGTCAACCGGAGCAGGCCGAACAGGTTGGCGGTTTGGAAGACCGTCCAGTCGATCTCGAAGGGTATCAAAGAGCCGTAGATGATGGCTGCGATCACGGCTGCGGCCCAGGTCCAGGGCATTCGAGGTGCGCGCTCGTCGAGCTCGGAGATGCCGCATGGCGTGCGGATCGTGGGTCCGGTCGGTTCGAACAAGGCCTCTTCCCCCCCCAATTCCCCTCTTGGAAGCTGTGTCGCCTCCAAGAACACTCTGCCAACTTGTGTGGCACCGGTTTTCAACCGGTGAATCAGCGCTTCTTTAGAATTGGCACGTTCGGGAGGGCTCGGGAGAGTGGTGTTCGGGGGTGTAGCCGGAGGGTGGGCCGATGGGCTGACTCCGATATAATCACCGCTTCCTGGAGGAGAGGCAGTTTTGGCGAGCAGTCGCAGCCCGCGTGTGCCGGGTTGTGGGGGTTGTGCCGGTCAGCAGGACTACACCGGTTGTGTGGTTTGTGTAGCGGGATGCGTTGCAGTGTTGCGGTCACGGCGCCGTTCGATCGGACCTACCAGCCCGTTGAAAAACACGTGGTCCGCCACAACGGTGTAGCGTCACCCCTCGTGGGTGACGATTGAAGTGGCTTTTCGCCGCCCACAAGGGGCGGCGCTACACTTTTTCTACGGCCTGCTACACGCACGGCGAAATGGAATACGTCCGATGGTGCATCGAGTTGCACGGCGTGAGTGGGAAGGGATCACTCATTTCCTGAGCGTGTGCAGATGCGATGACGCGAGTCAATGAGGTCGTCCCAGGGATTGTGGCGATCGGGTCGAAACGAAGATGACGGATGGAACACTGCCTGCGGATCGCCTTTACACACCGCTCTTCTTTCAGGTCTTTGCTGCGGCTACTCTGTTCATGTCGGCGGTGTCGTTGCAGTTTCACTTCGGGCAGTACATCGGGTATCTGGGGCATGGGGTCGACACGCTGGGTTGGCTGCTAAGTGCCGCCACGGTCGGCTCGCTTCTTATAAGGCTTCAACTGGGGCGATGGATCGACCGGTTCGGATACCGGCCTACATGGGTTTGCGGTGCAACAGTCGTGGCCGCGTCCACTACGCTCATGCAGTTCAGTGAATCGCTATGGGTGATAGGTGCACTGCGCATGCTAACCGTCATGGCCACAGCGGCCGTGATGACGACCGTGGCGGTGTTCGCAGCACAGATCGCCCCACGCCATCGCCGCGCTGAAAGCATCGGGACCATCGGTCTGGCCGGTTTTACCGGCATGATTCTGGGGGCGTCACTGGGCGATGTCATCTTCTCCGGTCCGAGCGAATCGATCGTTCCCTTCCGCTTCTTCTTCACGGGCAGCGCGGTTTGCGCCCTGCTCTCAGCGGGGATCATCATGGCCCTCCGACTGCCTGAGGGTGGTTTCGATGCAGTGCGCCAAGACGGTTCGGAGAGCGGAGCCAAGGTGCGACCTCCCATTATTCGTGTTCTCCGAGCTCATTGGCCCGGGACAATCCTGCTTGTCGGGGTGGTGTTCAGCATGGCCTTCTGCCTTCAGATGTCTTTTCTAGAACGACTGGCGGAGGATCGCGGCTTCCGCGACATCAAGGTGTTTTTCCTTTGTTATGGACCGACGGCGATGGCTTTGCGGATCGTGTTCAGGCGCCTGCCAGAGCGGATCGGTCGCACGCGGACCCTGGTGCTCGGGCTTACACTGCTCAGTGCCGGCATTTTGCTGCTGATCGGTGCGGATTCGCAGGCGAGTCTTGTCGTGCCCGGGCTGACGATGGGAGCGGGGCATTGCTTCGTTTTTCCGTCGATGGTCGACCTGGCGGCAGAACGCCTGCCTTCCGAGCACAGGGGTGTGGGAACGTCGCTGATTCTCGGAGCGGGTGACTTGGGAATGCTCATCGGGTTTGCGGTGATGGGGCAGTTGATCGACGCTTTCGGATTCGATACCGCACTTGTCGCCCTGGCGTGTACCATTTTCATCGGAGCGGTGATCTTCGGGTTGAGCCGACGCGACGCGCTCTTCTCACGTGGACGCGGAACGCATGGGAACACAGCCTGAGTGACCTGACGGTGTGGTGTTCCATGAGGTTTCGCGACCATCCGAGCTACGGCTGCTCCCCTTTATGCGAAGCGGCAAGAGTCAGCACGCGCGGGCCGCCACAAGACATGCCCGCGCTGCGCTTGGGCGTGGCACCCGGTGCTTGGGCGCGGCACCCGGAATGGACCCGTTCCGTACGCCGCACGGGTGCCATGGCCAAGACCCTGCGAAGCAGGGCGCGGCCATGTTCGTCGCAGGCCGATTCGGTGCGTCGGGGGCGCACCCCACCACCTGCCTGGTGTGGGGACCCTCGATCCAGCACGGCGGCCGCAGAACATGCCGTTGTCATGTCTGAACACGCTCTTCCGAATCATACTCGGCACGCCGGTTTACCTATGAGATTGAATCTGGGATGATCCAGGGAGGAGACCATCATGAAAGAGAAGACGAGCGCGTCCCGAAAGAAGGCAGAGGCTCGAGTGCTGCATGAGGAGCTTCCGATCGAAGTGCTTCGCTGGCGATGTGATCCGGATGATCTCTCGTTCGAGTCCACCGCCGACGTGGAGCCCGTAACCGGCGTCGTGGGACAGGACGATGCGGTGGAGGCCGTGCGATACGGTCTGGAATCTTCGAGCCCGGGTCAGAACATCTTCGTGCGCGGGTTGAGCGGCACCGGTCGACTCACGCTCGTTCGTCGTATGTTGGAGGAGATCCGCCCCACCTGCCCGCTGACCAAGGACCGTGTGTACGTGCACAACTTCTCGGAGCCGGAGCGACCCCGTCTGATCACGCTCACCGCGGGAAAGGGGCGGGTGTTCAGACGGAAGGTCGACAAGCTCGCAGATTTCGTGCGAGACGATCTTGGCGCGGCACTGGCTTCGGAGGGCATCACCACCCGTCGGCGGGCGATCGAAAAGGACACGAACGTGAGGCTCAAGGAGGTGGTCGCCCCGCTGGAACAGCGTATGAAGGATGTGGGGCTCACACTCGTGAACGTCGAGGCGGGGCCCGTGACGCAGACGGTCGTGTTCCCGGTGGTCGACGGCAAGGCCGTCCCGCCGGAAGAGTTCGAGCGGCTGCACACCCAGGGCGAGATCACGGATGAGCATTTCAAAGCCGCGAGTGACAGCTTCGCCGAACTCCAACAGCAATTGGCGGAAGTCAACGAGAAGACTCTCGAGATTCGGAGGGAGCATGCGGACGCAGTCGGCGAGCTGATGGAGAAATCGGCCCGGTCAGTGCTTGAGCGGATGGTCCGCGGGATCGAAACAGCGTTCCCCGAACCCAGTGTGAAGACCTTCCTCGGCGAACTCGTGGACGATGTCGTCGATCTTCGCCTGGGCAGCCTCGACGATGAGGATAGCGACTTCACGTGGATCTATCGCGTCAATGTTGTGCTGGAACACAGAGGGAAGGACGTATGTCCCATCATTGTCGAGAATGCGCCGACGGCGAGCAACCTGCTCGGCACGATCGATCCGGGCTTCGAGGGGGACAACGAGACGCGACCGAGTCACCTGGGCATTCGGGCGGGTGCGCTGCTTCGCGCCGACGGGGGCTTCCTGATCCTCGAAGATCGGGAGGTTCTTGGCGAGCCGGGGGCGTGGAAGGTCCTGAAGCGCGTGCTGCGGACCGGCAGCCTCGAGATCACCCCGCCCAGCATGGTCTTTCCCGGCTGGGTTCCGTCGCTCAAGCCCGAGCCGATCGAGATCAACGTGAAGGTCGTGATGCTCGGTGACCCGGACACCTACTTCGTGTTGGATCAAAACGACGCCGACTTTCCCCAACTGTTCAAGGTGCTGGCGGATTTCGACTCGGTCATTCCTCGAGACGAGGCGGGCGTGGATCAGTACGCCGCCGTCTTCTCTCGAATCGCGCAGGAAGAGAACCTGCCGCCGCTTGACCGAACGGCTGTCGCAGCCCTGGCCGGGTATGGCGCCAGGATTGCCTCCGCACGCGGCAAGTTGACGGCACGGTTCGGTCGTCTGGCCGATGTCGCCCGTGAGGCTGCGTATATTGCTCGAAAGGGAGAAACCTCAGGCAAGGAAGATGATACAGTAGTTGTTAAAGGTGATGATGTGCGCGAGGCCGTCCGGCGGGCCAGGCGGCGCGCCGACCTCCCCTCGCGACGGTTCCGTGAGCTGGTGGCCGATGGGACGATTCGCGTCGAGACCGTGGGTTCGGTCGTGGGGCAGGTCAACGGTCTGGCCGTATTGCAGTCCGGTCCGATGGTTTACGGTTTTCCGATGCGCATCACGGCGACGATCGGGCCGGGAACCGCCGGCGTGATCAACATCGAAGGTGAAGCGGCGTTGAGCGGTGCCATCCACACGAAGGGATTTCATATTCTCGGCGGTTTGCTTCGGTATCTCCTTCGCACGGACCATCCTCTGGCTTTCAACGCATCCGTCGCCTTCGAGCAGAGCTATGGCGGGATCGACGGTGACTCAGCGTCGGGAGCCGAAATATGCTGTTTGCTCAGTGCTCTGACGGACATACCGCTTCGGCAGGACTTGGCCATGACCGGAGCGATCGACCAGATGGGACACATTCTGGCCGTCGGTGCAGTGAATGAGAAGATCGAGGGTTTCTACGACGCCTGTCGTGATCTCGGGCTGACCGGAACCCAGGGTGTGATCATGCCCCGATCCAATGTCGGGCATCTGATGCTCCGCGAGGACGTTGTTGAAGCTTGCACGGCGAACACCTTCCGGGTGTACGCCGTAGATACGGTGCAAGAGGCTCTGGAGATTCTGACCGGTCAACCTGCCGGTCAGCGTGCCTTAGACGGAACGTATCCCAAGGCGACATTGCTCGCTTTGGCTCTGGAGCGGGCTCGGGAGTATTGGCTCAAAGCCGCCAGACCTGCTCACGACGCCGCTCGCAAGAACGCGGCGAAACGCACTCCTCCTCGCCGGGCGGCGAAGAAACCGGGATCAAGCCGGAAGTAGGGCGGCCTGTTGCGGGTTCCGGTTCTGTTTGTCGTATGATAGATGTGCCGCGCCTGTGCTCCGCCCGGTTGTGACACCCCTCGCGAAGCGAGCCGGTTCCGATAATGGTCCGGTACTATGTCGCGACGGAGAGGTTGCCATCCTGAATCCCAGTGCGAATGTCCACGAGTCGGCCAAGAGTATCGAGGTGAACATTCGGCAAACCCGTCTGTGGGTGCCATGCCCAAGCCGGAGGAAGGTCAGGAGGCCCTTCGTGAAGCGCGAACATGGCCGCGCTGGTCACACGGAGTACCAGCGTGCGAGGCGCGGGCATGTGTCCCGTCAGCGAGGCGTCCACGGGTGTCGTCCGCTTGGCCATGGCACCCTCGGAGGGAAGGGGTCACTGAATGTCTAGGTATCGAGTGGCGTTTTGCGCCGTCGGGCGATGAACCACAGAGGGAGGGGAAAGTGATGACGAATCGCCGTGCTGTCCGGCGTTTATTGTTCCGGTTCATCCTGGCCGTATTCGTGGTCGGATCCGGCAGTGGTTGCAAGGCCACGATCCCGGTACGAGCGTCGGACAGCCATGCCGAGGGTGGTCAGCGATCCGTAGTCGATACCGTCGAGGCGGTTCGCCCGGTGCCCGAGGATCGGGCATGGAGCTTTCGGGGTGACTACGTCAAGCGCGAGTACCGGATCCCCATGCGCGACGGTGTACGACTTTTTACATCCGTGTTCACCCCCAAGGATACCTCGCAGACCTTCCCTGTTCTGATGAGACGGACACCTTACAGTGTCGGTCCGTATGGTGAGGATCGGTTCCCCAGGCACTTCGATCCGCCCGAGGCGTATGTAGAGGAGGGGTACATCTTCGTCTTCCAGGATGTTCGCGGGCGGTTCATGTCGGAAGGCGATTTCGTGAACATGAGGCCTCATGTCACGCGCAAACTCAGCCGCGTGGACATCGACGAGAGCACCGACACGTACGACACTATCGAGTGGCTACTG
>JAUXGE010000368.1 GCA_030622435.1 Planctomycetota bacterium | reverse complement strand
GTTTGGGGATTAGTACGTTCTCGGAACTGGCGTAGCGTCACCCCTCGTGGGTGACGAAAATTCGGCGCCGGGTGCCACCTATAAGAAGTGAGAAGTCAACACATTTCATCTGCGGACGCCGCTTTTTTTGTTTGACTTCTCAAGGGGCGCCTTTCCCATGGCGATCACGCGCCGATGTATGCGGGGCCGGATCGGGGCCTCCACCCGCTCGTCGAGGTCGGCGGGACCGGCGGGCGGTCGAGAATGTGCCCCTCGGCAGCTCGTCGGAATTCGCCCGCCGCAGCCCGCCGGCCGGTGTCGCTGGTCCACGGGGCGTTACTCTGCGGGTCGTCGATCGGTCGTCGCTGATCTTGTTCGTTTCACGCGATCGGCAAGCCGTCGCTCAGGCACCTATACGGGACTCTCGACGCGAGGTCCATGAAGATCTTTGAGCGTAGCTGTCGGCGGCGGGCTCATTCATGCCCAGGGACTCAGTCGCTCGTTGCGCCGGTCCAATGGCACCCGGGGAACTCCGCCGCCTACGCAAATGCGAACTTCGATCGCGACCCTAGTTTGCCTCATCTGACCGGATGACGCGCCCAACCAACTCCGGGCGGTACGCATCGCCGTTTTTCCACATCCCCCACATCGTCGCCGCCTGGCTTCGAGCCACGCTACGGCGAGCGTTCTTGGGGGTTAGTCCATCATCGATATATCTCCTATATTGTTCACCAAAGGGATTGCCATCCTTCTTGTCGGCGGCCGTCTTCGCCGCCCCGAGGATCATGTTCTTCAAGCAGCGGTTGGCGTTTCGCGCCACACGGAGCTTTACCGGGCCTTGCCCGCTCGTACGACGCTCCAGCCCGATCCCCATGTACTTCCACAACGCCGACTTGCTCTTGAACCGCCACGGGGTATCGATATACGCATAGAACGTCGACCCGCGAATCCACTTCACTCCGGGAACGGCCGTGAACCGCCGAATCGTCTCGTTTTTCCGCGCCAGCAGAGTCAGCCCGCAGCGCATGCGCTCCTCCTGCTCAACCGCAACGTCATATCCGAGCAGCAACACCTCGAGATCTTCACGCACGATCGCCCGGCGCGGAAGCTGCCGTAACGAAACCGCCCGTTCCACAGCGTTCACGAAACCCGCCTCCGTGAGCAAGACACCGTGCCGGCTGAACTGACTGATGATGCGATTGGCTTGGCGAACCCGGTTGCGGACCCGATCGTGGTACAACGCCACACGCTCCTTGAAGATCATCCGTTCGTGCGAATCCGGATGGTGAACGGGTTTCACGAACCCGCCGCGGTAGAGCTGGGCCAGCTTCTGCGCATCGATCGGGTCATCCTTGTCCGAGTCCTTGGCGATCAGGCTGTTCCGTCGAGGATCACAGATCATCAGCTCGTCGACAGACCCTTCCAGATTTCGCAGCAGCCAGTCCGCCAGCGGACCTTCCTCGAAGACCGCGTACCGAGGGCGACGAGTCCGCTCCAGGGCCGCTCGCAACTCGGGAATCGCGGTCTTGCATCGTTCCCGCCGACTCAATCGACCACCCTGCGTGACCACGGCGATCTCGGTGGTTTGCTTGTGCACGTCCATTCCAATAAAGTGTGCTCGTTCCATCGGGGCCTCCTTTCCGTTGGGCTGTTGTGGTTCCAAACAACAGTGTACCCAACGGACTATCAGGACGCCCCGTCTTCTTAGATCTTCATGCCCAAGTCCCGACGAAGTCGGGCGCGGGCATGTCGATGTTGTGAGAGCAGGGGGCACGACGATTCGACTCCCCCACTGCTGAAGCAATGGGCCACCCAACCCGTCAATTAAGGTGTGACACAGCACTAGGGATGTGGTCGAGCCCGTGGACAATCTGCAACGCGTGATTCCTTGTGCGCGCCGGGTCGTTTGAGGCACACAAGAGAACTGAAGGGAAGATACCGGGGCAGCCTGATCCTCTAGCTTGTCGGCCACTACGCATGCGTATCCAAACGCACTTGAATCCGCAAGGCGGAGAGTTACGCCGCCGATGTGTCCCGAGTCGGCGTACGCGGCCTTTACGAGCCCAAAGGCCCTGTAATCCCGTCCTCGTCTTCCACTACCTCGACCTCCACCTCGACGTCGTCCCAAGGTGAAAGGAGCTCCTCCAGTTCGTCAAGAGGGAAGTCGTAGGTCTCCGGCATCCACAGGGTGGAACCGTCACGGAGCATGATGTCCAGTCCGTTGAAATGGCTGGGCCGGCGCGTCGTCTGCTTCTCGGCACACGCTACGCGCCGCCGAGCGCCGACAACATCGATCCATCGATAAACCTGCGCCGTCAGAACATGGGCTCCAAAGGCCAGTCCGTCCGAACGCAACCAGAACCTCCTATTGCGAAACTGGATCACCTTGACCAGTTCGTCGATGCCGAGAACCGTGCCCACAAGGCCACACGAAACGGCGAGCCCACCCAGAAGACCGACTGCTGTGCTGGGATTATCGATTGTGAGAAGAAACCTGAGCAGCGGTATTGCAGTGCTCGGCCCAAGCACCAGGAGCACGATCCGCCACACCCGGGTCCAGTGTCGGACCTCTCGGGCATCTGAAAACTGCCGGGATAGCCGGACCGCACGGGCTGAGGCCTTTCCCACCTGGGCGAGCCCATCGTATACCCTCATCGCAAGGCGGCTGTTAATCGCGACTTGAAGCGAAGTGAGTGACTTGTTGAATACCCATCTGTGGATCTGCACAGGAGGGCCGCTTGCGCGCTGAATAGCCAAGTACCGATTGACCGTGACGAACTTGAGTGTCTCTTTGTGGTAGTGGATATACTGAATGTCTACCCAAGCGATTCGATCCGTCACGAAGCGGTACCACGGAAGAAAGTATCTGCCACCCCCCCTCCAATGACGAATCTCCATGAAACCCGCATGGAAGTGCAAGTATGGTGGTGAAATGAGAGCGTGAAGGTTCCTCTGCATCGGGAGGCCGAACAGCCCGACGAGAAACACGATGCCTGGAACCGCCTCCCAGTCGAACTCCTCCAACATCGCAGAACCTATCAGAATCGCGGAAGGGAAGAAGATGAGGGCGCAAACAACAAACGTGCAGGCGTGGACAACCCTGTTCGGGCGCGCCGGGACCGAGAATTCACTCGCTGCTGCCGAGGGATCACGAGTTTCGCTCAGCACGAAGTCCGCCTTCCGCTGCGTTCTCATAGACCGCCTCGTACCCCTTGGCCATGGCGGCGGCGCTGAAGCGGGATTCGGTGTTTTTGCGACAGGCGGTCGGAGAGAGCGCGCCGAGCCTGTCGACGGCGCGAACCGCCTCGTCGATCGTGTCTACAACGAAACCGGTCTCACCTTCGACGATAATCTCCGGCAACGCGCCGAATCGCGTGGCGATCAGCGGCGTTCCGGACGCCTGCGCCTCGACGGCCACCAGCCCGAACGGCTCGCACCAGTTGATCGGAAAGAGAACGCCGGCAGCCTTGCGGTAGATCGGGGCGAGATCCCTCTGCGACAGCAGGCCGAGATACTCGACTTGCTTCCCGTCAATGTGCGGCTTCACCTTCGCGTCGAAGAACTCCTGATACTGCGGCTCGATCAGACCGGCCATGAGCAGCCGACGATCGGCGCGCCGGGCAATCTCAATGGCGACATCCGGCCCCTTCTCGGGCGACAACCGCCCGGCGAAGAGAAGATAGTCATCCTTCTCGGGCTGGAAAGGGAAGTCATCGAGGCGAATGCCGTTGTACACCGTGGCCACGTAGTTGAGGTTCGGGAGCATCTGCCGCTCGGCATGGGAGATCGAGACGAAGGGCAGGTCCTTGTATGCCTCAAAGACCGGATGCGCGGCACGCACCCACGTGGCGCCGTGAAGCGTCGTAACGAGCGGGCATTTGATGAACCTGCCAAAAACCAACGCATGGATGTGCAGATGGGAGTGGACGACGTCGAACTCACCCGCCGACGCCCGCTCCATGCATGCGGCAATATGGAGTTGCTCCAGCGCACGCGAATCCGGTGGACCTTCCAGCAGTCCGGTTTGCGGATCGTACCTGCGCTCTCGGCTACGCTCCGGCTCGGGCCAGGTGGACAAGGCGTGCGGGCAGGTCGTTACGACCTTGGCACTGCTTACGGTGCCCCCGGCCGCGAAGAGGGTCACGTCATGGCCAAGCCTCACCAGTTCCTCAGTCAGATTGTGTGCTACAAGTTCCCAGGGACCGTATCCGGTTGGCGGAAGCGGCCAACTGATCGGGGCAAGCATGGCTATTCGCATGAGATCGCCTATCGATTATCAATACCCGCTGTGATGCCGACATCTAGTGCTCTGCCAACCTTGAATGTACGGGTTTGTGTGCCACTGCTCTATGAGCAGTGTCTCGACGCCACCCATTCATTTGGCACTGCTCACAGAGCAGTTGCACACGTCTCCGTACCGCCAAACCCGCATTCAAGGATGGCCAACCCGTAGCCGTCTTGTCGACACCTGTACCCAGTCCCGGAGGGACGAAAGTCCATAG
>JAUXGE010000328.1 GCA_030622435.1 Planctomycetota bacterium | reverse complement strand
TCACACCCAAAACTGTGGGTTGCCGCACGACATGCCCGCGCCTGCCTTGATAGGCTCTTAGCTTGTTGTGTCCCTCGGGGCAGGCTTGGGTGGCACCCATAGCCGGGCGTTCCGGTGAGTGGCCGCTTCCTGACGGGCGCGGTTCGGAAAACCCACAGGAACAGGTGTGACGGTTCACTAGGTCGAAACCCTCCCCGCGGTCCCCTCCAGTGCCGAGTCACTTGCCGTTCATCAGCCGGAGGTTGAATCGGTTTGCCTGACAATAGCTTCGAGGATAAGGCGCTCGGTCGCCTTGTCGCGGCGGACGGTCTCCCAGACAGTGTTCTGTTCCGTGGTGGTGGCGGCGTCTCGGTCGATCGCCGTGTGGCCTGGTGCGTCGGAGATCGAATGATCGGTTTGGAACATGCGATGCGCTTCGGTCGTTTGCTCCTGGACGGCTACCCGGCAGTAAACGTTGGTGACGTCCGGACCGGGGACCACCCTCACTTGAGCCACGCGGCGCAGCCGGCTCGGCGAACTCAATCTCGTGGCATGGGGCAGCCCTTCATACGCGCTTGTCGTAGCGATCGGCCTGGTTGTGACGACGCCGTCGGTCCGATCAACCCGGTCGATCTCATAGCCGAGTTCGATCAGCGCATCGGTCGCAACGTCGAGGATGGAGGCCGAGTCGGTGTTGGGCACGTGCCTCACGCCGTAACTCAGCGGCGAGAGACCCGACGACGCGCAACCACCGAGCGGCAACAGTAAAACGGCCAACCAGCGACGGCTTGGGGCACGTGAAGAAGTCATAGGAGCATTATCGAATGCCCGGCCGGCGATGCAAGAGGAAGTGTCGAATCCCGCAGCGGTTGGGTGGCCAGATTCTGTGGCACTGTTTCATCATCTCGGGCTCCTGAGATTGTAGCGGCCTGCGTCCTCGCAGGCCGTTTTCACGGGCAGGTGCTGTTGCTCACGTGTGCATCCCAGAATGGGTGGCGAATCCGTCGAGGGTGGCATGGGCCACCTACAGCAGCGTGTCCAAGTACTAAAGAGTGTTTAGGGGCGGTCCTTGCCCGTGATCGGGGCGTCCCACGGTTCTGTCACGGCACCACCGGCGATAGGCACAGGTTCCATTTGGCGCCCCCTGTGAGGCCTGACCAGCTCCCGTGGACTGACGAACTCGCCGGGCAGGGGGTTGTTCCACAGGAACCCTTGCCCGTCTTCAAGCCTCGCAGGCCGATAACACCGAGCGTCTCGAGCTAGAGGAGCTGCCGTCGAGACCCGACCATCACCGGTATCGTACCCTTTGGGACGATGCCGGCATCTGCCGGCCTCCGTGCAGACGGTCTGACGGAACCACACCGACTTTTGCGTGAACCGCCAGGGTGCTTGTCAACGAAGGATGATCCGGCGTGAGTCCCCTCGAACGAATTCCCTATGCCCAACCGCTCCAGGCGATCGAGCCGGTGCGCGGAATCGAACCGGCGAATGACACGGGACAGGTGTACGGAGTCGAGTCGGCCCGCGACATCGAGGTAATTGACGCCATCGAGCCCATGCAGCTCGCGGTCCCTGGTTCTTTCGCACACCCGATGAACTCGCCCCGTCCTCAAACCGATCGGCTGGCTATCGGCTCCGCGATGATGAGCATGTTCGGCTTCATCCCCGTGGTGTGTCAGGTGATCGGCTTGGCTCTCGGAGCCATGAGCCTTGTCCGCATACGGCGTGCCAAACGCCGTGGTATCATGGTGACCGGGACGAAATGGGCGGTGGCGGGCCTGGCCGGCAATGGGCTGTTGCTCGTCTGCTGGGTCGGGATCTTCGCTGTGATGATCGGGCTCCGCGCAGCATTTTCCCACTCCTCCGAAACGCTTCAGGCTCTGACACCGATGATTTCCCAATAGCGATCAACCGCCTCGGGAAAAGGCTCTCGGAACACCTTCGTAATGCGCTCACGAAGGGCACTTCCCTGCTGTTGCAACTAGTGCCGTTTCCAGAATGGTACGGCTGTTTCTCTTCCCCCCTTGCCAAGGGGGGATTGAGGGGGGTCGGCCAACGCCCAAGAACCTCCCCCAACCCCTCCTTGGAAAGGAGGGGAGCAAGAAACGCCACGACCTTTTCAGAAATAGCGCTGGGTTCGAAGAGTTCGTTGGGTGCTGCCGGAAGCTTCTCTGCCTGTGGGCAACGGCGGGCAAACCGCTAGTGGCATCCACTCTTTGGGTACGCTTGCGAAACGGCCGTCTCGAGGGTATACGGTAGGCAATGGCGCGGCGACCGAAACGATTTCCTCCACACTGCCTCTGGTCCACCGGGGCAATCCTGCTTGCGCTGTCCGCGTGCAGGTCGCCCGGCGATTGGGCCGGGCTTCAGCAGCAAAACGAGAACCTCCGCCGGGACAAGGGCCGGCTGGAGCGGGTAGTTGCGCAGCGCGATGACGCAATCGCCGACTTGCGCGCTCAGGTGGAGAATCTGAAGTCGTTCGATCCGGATCGCCCGGCTGACCTGTTCGCCCCCGTCAAGCTCGAGATCGTCAGCCTCTCGGGTGGAAGGGATTACGACGAGAAACCGGGCGACGACGGCGTCACTGTCTACCTACGTCCGCGCGATGCGGATGGCGATATCGTCAAAGCGCCGGGGCGCATCACGATCCAGCTCCTCGACAACAGCAACCTCGATTCACCGCGCGTTTTAGCCGTATGTGAGTACACCGACGCCGACACCGTTCGGAGATTATGGTACGGGCAGTTCGGCACGAACCATTACACGCTCGAATGCCCGTTCCCCCCCGAAATCTCGCCGCCTGTTCCGCGCCGCGTCACGGTCAGCGCCGAGTTCGTGGACTACCTCACAGGTGCTCGGCTCACGGCCGTCGAAGAGGTTTCCGTTTCTTACCCCGCCGATTAGCGATCACGCGGCCGAGGATCAGTGGCCGTCTACCTCGAACACTCGGTATCCACTTCAGTCGACACGGAACACGAGGTTCCTGCTTTTCCAGTGCCCACAGTATATCGAGCTAACGGATTGGCCCACGTACTCGTCGGGCATGCCGTCGCCGTCCGTATCGATATGAGCGACAACCATGTACGATCCAGGCGGCACGTCGACGAACGCCATTCCGGCTTCGTCAGTTACGCCCGTGTTAACCGGCTCGCACAACGTGGCGACGGCTTGCGGCACTCGCCATTTCGTGCTGAGGTTATCGCGGATTTGCTGGTGTGCACAGCTTCCCGGGGAGCTTTCGTACAACGCCACGACAACATCGGCAAGCGGCTCCTGCATAAGTCCGCGATCTACATTGCGCGGCTGTTTCCCGGTGGTTATGGTCCGCTGAGACACCTCAACTTCGATGCCCGAGCCGTACAGGACCGTCACGTCGACGGTGCCCGTCGCCGTGTTCCCGCAATCGTCGGTCGCACTGAACGTGACAATTGTGGTCTGACCCACCGGGAAGACCTCCGGTGCATCGTGGGTAACGTCGACCTCCCATTCACCGACGTCGGTGGCGGTAACCAGCGGTAGCGTCACGAACTCCTCATCATCACAGCCCAGGTCGTCCACGACCAGCGTCTCCGTCTCAAGATGAAGCGTGGGCGGCGTCGTGTCGACGATCGTGAACGTGGCGGAGCAAGAAACAGGCCCACCGCACGCGCCCACCGGCTCGACCGTCCAGGTTACGGTTGCAGAGCCGGTCTGACCGCAGGCAGGGGTAAGTGAATCGAAATCGTTAAAGAGCTCGCCACGCTCGGCCACGGCACTTTCCAGCCATTCATCCAACTCCTCCACATTCCAGAACCCGTCGGCCTCTACGGTCAGATCGGGGGGGCACGTCACGGTGGCCGGCACACCGCCATCGACGTTGACGGTGGTCGTACAGATGTCGCTCTCGTAGCCGTAGTCGACCACCAGCGTCACAGTGCACTCGAGCTGGCAGGTGTTGGCCGTATCGACAACCAGGATGGGGTCGGGTGCAAAGTGATTGTCGAAGTAGCCACCGGGACAATTCGTGGACCATGAGTAGTCCAACCACGTCCCGTCAGGATCTTCGGAAACACCGCTCTCGAGAGCCAACACCGTTACATCTCCCTCATGCTCTAAATCGTACGAACCTGGGAGGCTGCATTTGGGCGGCCCTGTTCTTCTGGCGTCGTGCGGATCATACCGGAAGTTGTCGAAGCCGACCCCCGACAAGTCCGTGTTAGTGAGCGTCACCGCGGCAATTTCCCACTCGTCGCTGCTGAATGCGTAGGCCGTGTTGACCAGACCCTCGACGACGATGTCACCTATGGCCTGACCGAGACGATCGAAGAACTGGAGACGCAGGGCACCACCGTTGGGCCCGATGACGTCAAAGGCGATCACACGCTGATCCACATCGTACAGCACGGTCAACGCGCCCTCGCCGATGGCGGCTCCCATCGGAAAGCCGATGGCACCGAGCCCGATGCCGACCGTGGAGGAAGAGACGGAGAGGATCAGAAAAGCGTCCTCGGCATCCACTTCAGAATCGATCGCGAGCGGTACCCAGGGTGCCCCACTGATCACGTCGAAGTCACCATCGAACGTGGTAACCTGCCCGACCAGCTTCTCTCCGAAGGTAATACCCCAGTCCCAATCATCCAGAACGGCGAGCGCCGTCCCGGGACGAGTGGCCAGGTCCGCATATTCCTCCAGATCGTAGATGAGATGACCCGTTGCGTCGCCACCGAACCGAACTTCGGCGTTGGCCGATTCCACTCCGAACAGCACTGGCAAGCATGCGACAATGGACGGCAGGACGCGTGCAGCCCTCTTTCCCTTCATATTCCTCTCCCCTCTCCTCCAGATGAGTTTGATGTGTGATCGTTCCGGTCGATTGGGTCCCCCCCCATACCGGGCCTGTGTGGCTGATGTGCTCAATCCACGTTGATTTCCCCCGGCCGCACCACACCGCCAAGCCTGTGAAGCAGGGCGTGAAACCGCGTTTACGGCACATCTAACGTTGACAATACGATACAAACCGGGCTGCCGGCAACTGCATCGGGGTAATCCATGAGTTTTGAGAACAGCCCGGCGGATCTGAGAAGCGTTCCGAGGGTTGCATAACCGCCATCGCGTCCGGGAATCTCATTTCTCTGTCAACCGATAACCGGCATCACACGGAATCAGATCTGCTTCACCCTTCCCGAGGACCGTCCGATATAACATTGGCTTGCATAGGCATGATCTTGCAGTAG
>JAUXGE010000092.1 GCA_030622435.1 Planctomycetota bacterium | reverse complement strand
GCCTCCCAATAGCCGCGTTCGATGGTGAATTCGTCGCGGAACGTACCGTCGGGGCGGATCTGGCGGCCGTTGGCGTCAAGGGATAGTTCGGGGATCAGGGTCCAGCCGACCTTGCGGCCTGTTTCGGAGAGAAGATTCTGAAAGGCGGATCGCAGCGCGCCTTCGTGCTCGATGCTCTGATCCGCGTACGTCGCGAGCGCGGCGTAGTAGCTCTTGACCGCCTTGTGCGTGGGCTTGACCTGAGGGGCTCGGGGCATGCGCTGAGAGTATGCGCAATAGTCACACAAGGTCAACGGATGCCAGACTTCGGTCCCGAGCAGCCTAACGACATCGCTATGCGATCTCGGTTCGAATGGAACCGTCTGGCCGGTGGATCCGCGAGCTTGCCCCCGGCAGAGTGCAACGACTCCTCCACAAAAGCCGTCACCATTCCATTTCGGCACGCCCCACACACGATCACATATGCGCGTGCTGATGCAGCGTTCGATTACGCCACAGTTTCTTCGAGGATTGCGGTCCGCAGAGCCCGTCGCCTAGTATCTAAAAAGGCTTTGATGTCCGGGGGTTGCCGGCGTCTATAGAGGTGAGATGAGCCAAACGATGGCACTGGAAATCGGAGAGCCTCAAAGGATGCCCGATTGGTCGGCCATCACCGAGCGGTTGCGGCGAATGGCCCTGGCGTTAACCCGCTCCTGCGACGACGCGGACGATCTGGTGCAGCAGACGCTGGTGACGCTTCTCGCGAAGCAGCCCGACCGCGTAAGCCACACCGGCTACGCCCGTCAGACCATGATGCGCATCTGGCTCGATCAGCAACGGTCGTTGCGGCGACGATTGCGGCGGGTGGCCCGGTTGGCGCTGACCACGGGAACGTGGCACACCGACCAGGACCGGCTCTCGATGAGCGACCAGCACAATCGCGTGCGGCGAGCGATGGACACGCTGCCGCCGCGGCAACGGGCCGCCGTGGTGCTCCGGCTCGTGGAGGAACTGGACTATGACGAAATCGCAACTGCGTTGGACTGTTCGGTCCAGAGCGTCAGGGCCAGCCTCCACCTGGGGCGACACCGTGTGCGCCGGTTGGTGGGAGAAGCGTCATGAGTGAGCGAGTGAACCGCTGGACAACCGAGGACCTCGAGCGATTCCACGACGGACAGCTGGACGAGCCGCAGCGATCGGCGCTGAGCGAAGACCTCCGGCGCGATCCGCAACTGCGCGAACGGTACGCCACGGTACGACGGATCGACGAACTGATGCACACCGCTCTCACGACGGAGAGAGTGGACCGACGCGATTCGTGGAGACTCATGTCGCCCTTCGTAGTACGGGCCCTTGCGGCGGCCTGTCTGCTGGTCGCTGTGAGCGCGTATTGGTGGTTTCCACGCGGAGGGCACTCCTCAGCCAAGCTGCAGGTGGCGCACAGCCCAGATGCAGACCAGGCCGCCGAGCCTGGCGGGACGACATACCGTCCCATACGAGTCGTGTTCTCTCTTCCTGTTCGTAAGGCACCACCTGACGCGGCTGGTGAGGTGGAACCGCTTCCAGAGTCCGACGTCGGTGCCGAGGCAGTAGCGGCCGTGGTGCGTGAGAACATGATTTTTCTTACACGGCTTGACCAGGCAATGGGCGCTGAGCGCATCGAAGAAACGCTTGCACTCCTGGCGGACGCCTCTGCCGGGCAGCACGCCGTCGGGTATCAGTACATGGGCGAACTGTTGCGTTCGGCCTCTGTGGCCGAGCAGATTCTCAACCGACTCAGCCCGGAGGAGCAGGTCCAGGTCTGTGGTCATTGGGCCCGGGAGCCGGCGGTCCGGTCCGTGGCCTTCTCCCGGCTACGCCGATTCCTGGCTGAACCGAGTCTGTCGAAGGACGTGCGCGTCGTCCTGGAACGACTCGCGCGGAACCCGGCTCTGCATTCGTGGCTGCGCGGTTACCGGCTGTTTGACGACGACATCCAGCTGAGAAAAAGCGCACCCAGCTAGAGCGTTTTCGGTCTTGGTGTAGCGTCACCCCTTGTGGGTGACGCATGTTCAGTGCCGGCGCCGCCCACAAGGGACGGCGCTACAGCCACTACGCAAAACCTGAGACTACTCTAGATTCTAAGGTGAATCCGGAGACCTCATGCAAAAGGAGAACAGAGATGTTGCGCGCCCACCTACACCGAACGATGCCTCTTATCGTACTGATGACCACGTTGGCCGCGACGCAGGCGGCCTTTGCCCAGGCCGAAAGGTCCTGGAAGCTCTACGACATACGCGATCTGATGGCGGTCATCCCATCACCGAGGGTCGACATGGAAGAGAGTCAGAGGGTCGTGTTTCAGTCGATCATGCACCCCGCCACGCCCAAGCCCGAATCAGTCCGCGAAACCCCGGGCCAAGTGGACCAACTGATGGACAGGCTGTGCGACGCGCTGGCCCTCGACTGCACCCAGTTCCTTGTCGGCGTGTACGGCGTCGAAGCGGAGGAGGTCGAGCACACGCAGATCGTGCAGTTGCTCGAGGAGGTGCGGGCGCTGTACGCAAAGCGTTACGAAGTCGAGCTTTTCTGGTACCCGGTGGCGTCCGACCAGGCACCTTCGGCGGGCCAGGAGGCCAAGCCTACCGATCCGCTCCATCGGCATTGCATCGTCGTGTCGAGGGGGACACCAACTCAGCTCACGCAAGTGTCGCAGTACAGGTATGTTGCCGGCCTGCAGCCGGTTGTGGCGACAAGCTCGGCCGCTTACGACGTCGAAACCCGGACGGCAGAGGAAGGACTCCGGGCCACGATCCTGGTTGGTATCGGTGAGGAAGATCTGAACGTGACGGCGTTGCAGATCACGGGGGACCTACGGAGAGTGCGCATGGACAGAACGTCCGCTCCGATCGTACACGAGGGTTCCACGTTGCAGGTCGATCTTCCGGTTGTGACGGTGCGTTCGGTTCAGTGCAGCCGGCGCATCGGAATCGGCGCACTCACCGTGTTGACCGTCGTCGACGGATTCGAAGAAGGTCAGTGCCTGGTGATTGCCGTCAGAGTGCGAAGGGTTTCCCTCTAGCGGGCAACGCCCAACAGCGATCCCGGCGGCCCCGGGACTATCGTCTCTACCACGCATGTGACAAGTCCCGGCACGAACCGAACGTGGCGACATCGCGGGGGTGCGACCTCGGGCCGGAGAGGATCAGCCCTGGCCGTGACCGCCCTCCCCGATTATCAGGCTTGAAGAGCCAACGCCTGCCGCTAGAATCCTAGCCCTTATTCGGGCGTATGTGTTTAGCGTGGAATTCGGGTGGCAGGGGCAAGGATCGCCTCCAGCGAAACTCTGAATTGAAGATAACGTTTGCTGGCGATCCTTGCCCGTGCGTGCAACGCGTTGGTGGGTAACACGGTCACCGTGGTGCCGACTTCGGCCGAAGGGGAGGGATAGAAGGATGGCAGCAGCCGCAACGCTCAGGTGGTTAGTCGTAACCAGTGGTTTCGCGGTTATCGCGACCGGGATGGCCGTGGCGGACGACTGGCCGCAGTGGCGGGGGCCGAGCCGAGATGGCGTGTGGCACGAAACGGGGATCGTCGAGAAGTTCGACACGCCGCGGCTTGATCATGTCTGGCGAACCGAACTCGGCAGCGGGTATTGTGGACCGACGGTCGCCGACGGACGCGTCTATGTCATGGACCGGCTGCTCTCACCCAAACAGGTCGAGCGCGTGCACTGCTTCAATGCCAAGACGGGTAAGAACCTCTGGACGCACCGCTATGACTGTTCCTACAGCGGTGTGCAGTACGACGCCGGGCCGCGAGCCTCGGTCACGATTCACGATGGGCGGGCGTATGCGCTGGGGACGATGGGGCATCTGCACTGCCTGGACGCCACCAGCGGGAAGGTGCTTTTCAGCCGGGACCTGAACACCGAATACCGGATCCGCATGCCTGTCTGGGGGATCTCAGCTGCTCCGCTGATCGAGAAGAACCTGCTGATTCTGCATATTGGTGGGGAAGACGGGGCTTGCGTGTTGGCGTTGGATCGCAAGACGGGCAAGGAGGTCTGGCGGGCGTTGGACGACGGGGCCTCGTACTCGGCACCGATCGTGATTGAACAGGCGGGGAAACGAGTGCTGGTCGTGTACACCGCGGACAACGTGGTGGGGCTCGATCCACAAAGCGGCGCGGTTCATTGGAAGCAACCGTTCCCGCCGACACGCATGGCCATCGGGATCTCCACGCCCGTACTGCATGGCGACCTGCTTTTCTTGACAAATTTCTTCGACGGGTCACTGCTACTGAAGTTGCGGCAGGACGAGTTGGCCGTGACGAAAGTCTGGCAACGCGCCGGTCCGAGCGAGCAAGAAACCGACTCGTTGCACTCGATCATCTCCACGCCTTACTTAGATGGTGACCACATCTACGGCGTTGACAGTTATGGCGAGCTTCGTTGCTTGCGGCTTGACAACGGCGATCGGGTGTGGGAGAGCCTCGACGCCGTGCCGAAAGCCCGCTGGGCGACGATCCACTTCGTGAAGAACCGGGACAACGTCTGGATGTTCAACGAAAAGGGTGAGTTGATTATCGCAACCCTGTCACCCGAAGGATTCCAGGAGAAGAGCCGAGCCTTCCTCATCGAGCCGACGCGGGACCAGCTGCCTTCCCGACGCGGCGGCGTGGCCTGGTCGCATCCGGCATTTGCCAATCGGCACGTGTTCGCACGGAGCGACAAGGAACTCGTGTGCGCAAGCCTGGCCAAGAAGTAGTGAGGAACGTCAGCTTGCTTGACCGTTACACTCGGCTTGGGATTTGACGCACGCCCTGTACGCCTGTCAGACGAAGCCACAACGCGGATTCGATGAATACGTTGCGCTCCCGATCAGAACCGCGACTGTGAAGGAGCGGACACGCAGCAGGCGAAATGTCGCCTCGTGCTCCCGAACATCGAACGACAAAGCACACTTCTCCAATGGGACGCGTATTGCTCGCCCGCGCAGAGACACTCGTTGCGGGAGATCAGAGAATGTCCCAGAGCATTCTCTGAATTGGTGTAGCGTCACACCTTGTGGGTGACGTTGAGCACACTGGTGGGCAAGCCACCAGTGGCACCCGGCATAGGTGACGTTCCACTGTCACCAGATTCCTGGGATCAGTCGGTACCGCACCTGCTGCGCGTACTTGCGGTACCCATCCAGATGCTCGTGCAGGAAGCGGTCCTCCGACGCCGTCCGCCACACGACAAGCGGCAAGAGTGCGGCCATCGGTGCGACTGACCACCAGGACCCCAACGCAACGCCGCTGGCCAGGACCAGGATGGATATCACGATATACCCGGGATGCCGGACGAACCGGTACGGTCCGTCGGTGATCAACCGATGGCCGCGGTCTTCTTGAATGCGAACAACCGCTGAGAAGAATGGATTGACGACCATCGTGCAGATGGCGGCTGCAGCGCTGAGGGCGAACAGGACAAACGCACCGACCTGGACGGCCACGGGCATCGGCGATGACCAATGGAATCGTCCGACATCCAGCGCCGCGATCACGAAGTGTACGACGGAAAACACCTTGCCGGCGACCAGGGCTGTATCGGGTGCTTCGCGGCTCGCCCGCAATCGCTCTTTGATGAGCCCGGCGTCCAGGAGCGAGAAGCTGAACGAGGCCATGAGCCCGTTCATAGCCACGTAGGCCCAGAACCATGGAAGGTCAAATCGCCCTGCGACCAGGAACAGGATCGCGGCCAGAATCGCGGCGAACAGCAGCGCTACACCCACGCTGAACAGTAATCGTGCGAACGATGGTTTCATCAGACCCTCGAGTATCCGACAAGTGCCGTCGCCGGTCCATTAGAAAACGAGGTCGGGTTTCTAATGCCAGTTCGAGCCTCCTCAGTACCCCGCGGCGTGGCCGTCCTTACGGGATTCCGAGGCGCCGATGTACACGTCGCGCTTGGCGTCGTACAGGATCGCCTGATACCCTCCGAAGCCGCCCGAGACGAACTTGACCTCGTGGCCGCGCTGTACCAGTCCGCGTTGGACTTCCATGGGAATCTCTGACTCCAACGCGACATAGCCTCCTCGGGTCATCTTCCCGCCTGTGGGCTGGGATGACCCGCCGTGCCGGAAGCGCGCCGCGTCGCCTGCCTCCTGCAGGTTCATTCCGAAGTCGATCAGGTTGCACAGGACCTGGACGTGCCCCTGCGGTTGCATCGATCCGCCCATGACGCCGAAACTGAGCCAGGGCTTGCCGTCCTTGGTGACAAAGGCCGGGATGATCGTATGGAACGGTCGCTTGTGCGGTGCGAACACGTTGGGATGCCCTTCTTCGAGTGAGAAGAGTTCGCCGCGATCCTGGAAGCCGAAGCCCAGTCCGTCTGGCACCAGCCCCGAGCCGAAGCCCCGGTAGTTGCTCTGGATCAGCGAGACCATGTTGCGGTCCTTGTCTGCCACGGTCAGATAAACCGTGTCCCCGTCGAAGAGCTTCGGGTCACCCGGGGCGAGCTGCCGCGACGCGTGCTTTGGGTCGAACAGGGCACGGCGCGTGGCAGCATACTCCTTGGAGATCAAGACTGACACGGGCACGTCGGAGAAGTCCATGTCGGCGTAGAACCTCGCCCGGTCCTCGAAGGCGAGCTTCTTGGCCTCGATGAACAGGTGCAGGCACTTGGCCGAGTTGTGCCCCATGGCCGCAAGGTCGTAGGGCTCGATGATGTTGAGCATCTGCAGCGCGGCGATACCCTGCCCATTGGGCGGAAGCTCCCACACATCATAACCGCGGTAGTTCGTCGAGACCGGGTCCACCCAGGTAGATGTATGATCGGCGAAATCCTTCTCTCGCAGAAAGCAGCCGACGCGCTTGCAGAATGACACCATGGTGTCAGTAAGCTCGCCACGATAGAACGCATTGCGTCCCCCGCGGGCGATCGCCTCGTATGTCCGCGCCAGGTCCGGGTTCTTGAAGAGGTCCCCTTTTTTCGGCGCATGCCCGTCCGGCAGGAACGTTTGTGCGAAGTTGGGCCGCTCTTTCAGGATCTGCGCGCCGCGTCCCCAGTAGTAGGCGATGAGTTCGGATAGAGGGAAGCCCTGTCGGGCGTACTCGATGGCGGGCTCGAGCACGGTCGACATCGGGAGTCGGCCGAAGCGTTCGTGCAGCTCGAACCACCCGTCGACACAACCCGGGACGGTAACCGGCAGCGGGCCGTACGGCGGGATCGATTCGAGCCCTTCGTCTCTGAAGTGTTTCAGTGTAAGCGCGTACGGGCTTCGGCCACTGGCATTGAGCCCGTACAAACGCTGGGTCTTCGCATCCCAGACGATTGCGAACAGGTCACCCCCGATGCCCGAACCGGTGGGCTCCGTGAGACCGAGTACGGAGTTGGCGGCGATGGCCGCGTCGACCGCGCTGCCCCCTTTCTTCAGGATGTCGATCGCAACCTGCGTGGCAAGCGGTTGACTTGTAGCCGCCATGCCGTGAGTGGCGATAACTTCGGATCGGGTGGCGAAGGATTTTCCCATGAGTCGATCTCCGCCCGGGGATAAGCCGGCAAGTGGACCGAGCAGAAGGAGTACTGTCAGCCCCGCCCTTGTGCGTCTGTTCATTCGGATGCTCCTATAATATCCAGTGGCAGCGGGCGCCATGGTGTGGCCATTCCCGGAGCTGCGATGTTATGTAGCAGTTATCCTACCCAGGAACGTCGTTGGGCGATAGCGCAGGCCCGTGCGCAGCGTTGCTTGTGACTCTCCGTCATTGTTGTTTACGCCGATCATAGAAGGACCGGCGTTGAACCGGGCTTCGTCACCGGCATATAATGCTCGGTAGATGGAAATGGGGGAGTGGTGCGCATGTCCAATGGCGAGATGGTCGGGTTGGTGCTTGCCGTGGCGCTGTTTTCGGCGTCGGCGGGTGCCGTAGTGGCAGGCGTGATCGCCGCGCGACGCGATCGGTTCGCGGAGCTTCGCATGCGCCGAACAGACGCATACGCCCTGTGGCTGGGTGCTCGCCGGACCCTGACCCGCGCGTCATTGTCATTCGTTGCCGCTTTTCGAGCGGTTGCGGCCCAGACACGCCGCAAAGATGTGGAAACGTTGAGGCATGAGGAAGCACAGCGGACCCGTACCGCCTGGTTCGAGGCCATGCGCGAGTTGGACCAGGCCGAGGCCGGCCTCGTTGTCTGGAGCGATGACCCATCAGTCCGTAGGCATTTAGACAGGTTCCCGCCCGTCAAGCCGGAGATGCTGCGTGAGGCGATCGACGGCTCGGTGAAGACAGTCGCACAGCTTGCACGCCTGCTTCGCGAGGACGACGATCGCGCCGTGCAATTTGTTCTCATGGCAACCGCCAGATCCCACCCGCGCGACCTGCCGGGTAGCGCGTGGCTTACCGGCATGGCAAAGTACGCCGGATCCATCGTCGATCACTGGAGCAAGCGTTAGTGCTCCGTCAGTGCCTGAATGGCGGACTGCCGTGAGACGTAGCCATCGCGCGCAGCCGGAGCGTGCGGACTCTACCGTTGACCTGTGAGCCCACGCATGTCTTGAACCATGCGTTCGACTTATCGATGCCTTCGTGATCGAGATCGCTGAAAGTGGCTCACGACCCGGGCAAGGCGATCAAGAGCGCGGCGGCCCTCGGGTGTAGTCTCGAGACCGACGACCTGGAAGCCGATGGAGGCCCGTCCGTGTTCCGCGGCTTCGCGATGGCGAACGACGGTGTCCAGAATGAGTGGCGGTCGACCGGGCCGGGGCGTGAAGACGCAACGATAGGTCACGCCAATCCTGACATCGGCGGCGTTGGCCACTTTGACACGCAAGCCGCCCGCGGACACGTTCTCGAGTTGCCCATGACGGATATCACGGCTCTCGGCCCGATCACCTGCACTCCCGTCTTCGGGCCAGAATCTGACGGCAACGATCGCGTCATGAGGGGGCTCGGCACGTTCGAACGCCCGTCGCTGGAGTTGTTGGAGTTGTCCTGGCCATCGGAGTGTCACTATAGTGTCATTTGCTTCCTCGTGCACTTCCTCGATGGTCGCGGCGAACAGGCACTTCTTGTGTCCAGTTCGAAACGCCACGCCGAGTGTGTCTCCGGGACTGGGAGAGAGAGCAACTGCCGCAGAGCCTATGGTCGGCGACTTGACCCGCAGGATGTCGGACGACGCGGAGCCCGAGAGGAACACGGACTTGAACGTCCGCCAGCCCTGAGGCGTGTTGTAGGTCAGAGTCGCACGGCGCCGGTCGCCGATCGAATCTTCCAGAATCTGATCGAGTTGTCGCCGTGCGACCACCTGTGCCCCGCTCATATTTCATACCTCCGATCACCTGTTTGCCCGGGGTTTTCCAGTGATTCGCGAAGTCTTACCCGGTCTGACATCCGGCAGTCTTGCGGAATGCGGTCGTCAGAGGTGAATTCGATGCCAACCACTGCGTGCCCGGGTGTTCCTCCCTCCGTGACATTACAGACCCGCGCGCAAAGATCGAAATCCGTAGCCGAGCTCTCGAGTCGAAACCGGGCTTGGAGGATAGTGCCGACATCCAGGCATTCGACTTGTGACCGTGTCAAGCGGCAGGCCAACCCATCCGGACTGACATTGAGCATTACAGCCTCGAATGACGACTCGGTGTTGCCGGTAATGTGACTCAAAGTCACCTCGGTCGGTTGGTGCAAATGGCGCCGAGAACTTCGTCTCCGCTCGGCCTGGGTAATCGTCCTGGGTCTTTCCAGATGGATGACGCTCGGTCCGGGTCCGAGGTCCGCGTGGAGTGGTCTCGTCTCGAACGAGTAGGTGAATCCCTCGATCTCCACCTGTACGCGAAGCATCGACGAAGTCGGAAGCGTTCCGATCGGAGGATCGGGGGAGTCCGGCTTGATGCTGAAGAACGGGCCGTGGCATCCGAGAAAGACGCCCGACCATTCGTTCTCGGCTCCGTCGGCGAAGGTGTTGACGGTTACACGGGCTGCACTCTTGGCAGCCTGTGAGAGTATTAGCTCCGCAGACCTGTGATCGAGCAATTGTCCAGCGTTCGTGTCAACCGTGATAGTTCCCGACATGACTTATTACCTCCTGCGGCGAAGCATGTGACGCTCGTGCCTTGCAACGAACCGCGAAAGACGGCGCTGGTCGAGACGGAGCCGCACCCCGCACCAGGGTCGGAAACTGATTCCCAAGCGCAGAGATTCGCTGAACTCGACCAAGCGGATGTGGCGCACCGACCCGAGCAGGTGGAATGGCTCGGCAACTGAAGGGAGCCGAAACGTTATGAAGAACCGATCACCGCGTGCGGCTGAGTCGAGACGTTGCTGATCCACGAGGATCAGGGCTCCGCCCACTGACAGATCGATTAACCACCCGGCAATAAGCTCCGCATCGATGGGGCAGGCGTCGGGCACGTCCGAACAGGGACGTACCATATCGGCGCTGATCGGGTCGTAGCCGACCATCGAAATGCGGAGGTTCGCACGCCTCTGTGACTCCGTCAGACTGGCGGGTTTTCGTAGTGAAATGCCTGATACGGATTGATGGCGGTTCAAGGGAACCGGACAACGACCACGATCGATGGCACTGTCAAACCGATATCGGACTCCGTCGATCGACAAGTGAACGGTAATCGGGGCGTCGATGGGGATCCGTGCTTCGCCGTCGAGACTGATTGGCCTGTCGGTAAGGATTTGCTCGTCTTCAAGCACGAGAAGCCGGACGCGGGCCGTGGTCAACGCGCCTCGCTCGTCCTCATGGTGCAGCTCGGCGGGGGCGTTGCGAGCGCACGCCATACCGATGAGTTCCTCAACATCACACGTCGATGTCGGCGCTCCACGCACGTTGGCTTCCTCGAGCTGTGGATCCCATGTCGGGATGCGAACGTCAAGTCCGAAACACGCGGCCCCGTACCGGAATGAGTATGGCGATTTTCCAGGCCGCGACAGTCCGGACCTGACGAATGGCGCGCACGCGCACTGTTTCCCGTCTTATTGATGTCGGACCCATGCGGAGAGCACTTAACCTCCCTTGCGGGAAGGCTTCGATAGTGTAGCGACATGCCGACGCGACCGCATGAGCCTCTGTGTTATCAGGCGTAATGTCGTTCGATGCGGTCGCAGATCAGGTGATATGCGAGCTGGTGGGCCTCCTGGACACGATCGCTCGTGTCGTGGTCGACCTGCATGCACAGATCGCACAGGCCCGCCATCTCGCCCCCCGTACGTCCGGTAAGGCCGATCCGATAGGCACCGATCGACCGTGCACTCTCGAGAGCCCGGATCACATTGGGAGATCGGCCCGAGACACTGAGTGCCCAAACTATGTCACCAGCTCTTGCCAGCCCCTCAACCTGTCGGGCGAAAACGTGTTCGAAGCCGATGTCGTTAGTGACGGCCGTCAGGATCGACGTGTCCGTCGTGAGCGCGACGGCGGGCAGCGCCCTCCGATCCCGCTTGAATCGCCCGACGAGTTCCGCTGCGATGTGCTGGGCGTCGGCCGCACTGCCACCGTTGCCCAATACGTAAACCCTCCCGCCGGCCTCGAAGCAGGCGATGACGCGATCGGCCATACGCTCGAGCAAGTCAACCTGCTCTGCGACGGCCGCCACGATACGTTGGTGTTCCTCGATCTGGGTTCTCATCTACTTTCCATTCCGCCACAAGACCGCAAACACGATGCGTCCAACTGCAGCCGGGAACAAACCGTCGAAAGCGGTTCCTAGCCGCCGCCGGCATTGTACCCGCATCGGGCGAGGGCTGGTATCAGTCATTGGATTGCGTGGTACGGGCGGTGCATCCTCACAGTGGTATTGGTGTCAGACGTGATACACGATGATTCGCGTCCCCCAAGGCTAAAGCCATGGGCTACCCAGGTAGGGTGCGCCCCTGGCGCACCATTGAGGGTAGTAGCGGCCGACCCCCGTCTCGGACCGCCATCGGCTACTTCGTCGGAAGCAGGACGCGGAACGTCTGTCCGGTGCCGAAGTTGCCCTCGGGTCGTGCGACGGGGCGTATCGGCGTGATCACCGTAGTCGGTGGGAGACCTTCGCCGGGGAAGTTCTCCGCGATCTGCTGGAGCACGAAATCCGAATTAGCCCGGGACGATGCATCGACCAGCGTCGATCCGCCGCCGGGCGAGAGCACACCATAGCCCCGTGTGTTCTCTGCCGTGAAGTCCGCGTCGGCGACCGTTACGGCGCTGGCCTCGTAGAACTGCACGTTCCGGTCGAAGATGTCCTGTTTGATCCACATGTTGGCGATGTTCGCATCAGTTGCGTACTCGCCGGGCCGGACCTCGCGCGACACCTGCCTGTCGCCTTGAAGCTTCCTGATCGCCTCGACCAGACCGTACTCGGCCAGGGATATGCGGAACCGGCCGGTCATCGGCTCGACGTGCATCTCCCACCCTTCGGTTCCTCGCTTGGCCAATGTCGCGACCGTCGAGTCGATGATTACGTCGCTGTGGACCTTTCCTTCGACCGAGCCGCCGCGGACCGTCCCGTAGCCCAAGCCGATTCGGACGTGCTCCGTAGTCGCGCTACGGTATAGTTGGTCGAGGCTGGCATGCGTGGCAGTTTTGATGGCCACGAAAGTCGTCTCGCCGAACTTCAGGTTCACGTGGGATCTAATCCCCGTGCGGATCTGCGTACCGGGCTGCAACCGGTCCTTGACCTTGATCGGAGTCCACCCATCCGAAGCCGACGGCGAGACTCCGGCTTTCGCACGCTCGACCGTTCCACCAACCTCGATTACCTCGGCAGGGAGGGGTTGCGTTTGCTGCACGGTGTCCTGACTGACGTTACCGGGCTTCGGGGGTTGCTGAGCCAGAACCGGCAAAGCGAACAGCATGGCCGCGGCTATCGTCAGCACGATAGAAATCGAAGCCGGGATTCTCCCAACCCGCCGGCTGCTCCTTGATATCACCTTTGTCGCAATCATCGAATACATCCCCCTTTGGCTACGTGGTACCCCTGCTCTCATCTGCTGTCCCCACTTAATTGTACCAGAAAAAGGCTCGCGGGACACGGGCAGATTCGTGGTTCGAGGGGCCGTGGGGGCCTCTTGGGCCAGGATGCGGCTCCTATGTGTGGCAAGAGCGGACAATTCGTGTCTTCCTGTGGCGGCCGTGGTCTAGCCGGCCGTCATGTGGCACAGCCGGCCTCGGACGGCAGTCCCGAACATGGCCACGCAAGCGTGGACCATACCACGAGCTGCAGGTACGCCTCCCGATACGAACGTCAGACGCAATGATCCCATTCGTGGCCGGGCATTTGTCATCCGCAGATTGCGGTGTGCCCGGCAATGTGCACACGAGATGGGGGCAGGCCCCCCGCAGTCGGCTTGCGGAAGTAGGCTGCAAACCGCCTTTGAGCGGCGGAGGTCAAGAGCTGTCCGTCGTGAGCGT
>JAUXGE010000394.1 GCA_030622435.1 Planctomycetota bacterium | reverse complement strand
TCTCGCTGGAGGCGGCGATTTGGCCAGCCTCCAAATGGCCGCCGAAACAGACACGGATCCGGAGGCACAGGCTCGCCGAACGCTACTCTTCTTGGAACAGGCTTGATACAATACGGTACCGTTATCCCGACATTGGCGTAACGAAAGCGTGCGCTGGTGGCGATTCCCGGAAAGCGGTGTCGACGCAGCCGTGTGCTGTGTTTGGCCGGGCCATACAGTGTTCGGCTGCAGCGGCGGACCGACGACCGGGGAGTTCATGGGGCACTCTGACTAGCAACAGGTGTGGGTCCAGCGACGTGTTGGCCGGGATGACGGGACAGGAGGCGCGAAATGGCGCGATTGCGGACGGCAGTCATTCTGGTGGTCACAACAGGTCTTTGGCTCCCTTCCGGCGTGGTTCTAGCGCAGTTCGACGATTGGCCGGCGGTCTTTGATCCGGCGGAGTTGCTGACCCTGAACCTGGACATGGATCCAGACGACTGGGCGACTGTGCAGACTGACGAAACGCTGGATATCGAATTGCCGGCCTGGTTCTGGGCCGACGGCGAGGACCCGATCCTCATCTCGGTTCGCAGGAAGTCCGGCGACCCGCTTACGGAGGCGCCCGGTTTCATAAAGGTCAGCCTCAAGCTCGACATCAACGAGTACGTCATTGGCCAGAGCTGGCACGGTCTCAAGAAGCTCAGCCTGGAAAACGGGGACGACCAGGATGTGGTCTCGGAAGGGTTGGCCTGGCAGATCGAACGGTTGGCCTCCGGCACGCAAGGATACGGATACCAGGCCGGTCATTTCGCATGGGTGGATCTGCTGATCAACGGTGTGGATACGGGCGTATACGTCAACGTCGAGCAACGCGACAAGCGGTTCCTGGAGAACCGAGACCTATACACAGAAGGCGAGACGTGGCTCTACAAGAAAGGCGATCTTGGGCCGGCGGAGTTGGTCGTCGGTGGCCCACAGGACAGCCCGACGACTGAAGCACTCTGCTTCTTGCCGTTTAACACGGAAAGCCCGTGCACGCCGGACCCCGATCTCGTGACGGCTACTGAGCAGTACGTGAACGTCAAAGGGCTGCTTACACTCATGGCCAGCGACGCGTTCCAGGGAAACGGAGACGCGCTTTTCACCAAGGGCAAGAACTTCTACTACGCGGACTTCCTGACGGTGATGAAGCGCATGTATTTCCCATGGGATCGTGATTCATCGTTATCGACCCAGGCCGTCAATCAAGATATTTACGCGGGCGGCAGTGAGTACGACGCACTGCTCGACGAAGCAGAGTTTCGAGCCCAATACAATCAGATCTTCAACGACCTGATCTGCGGGCCGTGGTCGGCTGAGAGCCTGACCTCTTTCCTCGATGCGGTAGAGCCGGTTTTGACCGACGCGCTCGCCGCGGACCTAAACAATCAGTTCGGCGAGGACGTCGCCGGCCACTTCGACGGCTTGCGAACCTTGGTGACCGACCGTGTGAGCAATGTGATTGGCCAAATAGAGGGTTTCCAGGCGTGTCCCTCGATCCAGGTGGATCTGAATGAATTCATGGCCAGCAACGCTGCGTTCATCGAGGATCCCGACGAGCCCGGCGAGTTTCCGGACTGGTTTGAGTTGTATAATCCCAGCGGGACCGAGATCGAGCTGGGAGGCATCTACATTACAGACGATTCCACCTTCCCGATGAAGTGGCAGATTCCCGCCGGTGTGACCGTCCCGGGCAACGGCTATCTGTTGTTCTGGGCGGATGAGGACCCCGAGCAGGGGCCCCTACACGCGGACTTAAAGCTTAGCGCTGCCGGCGAGGAGCTTTACGTATACGACACAAACGGTGTCACCGTGATCGACTCGATCGTGTTTGGGGCTCAGGTGACCGACGTTTCCTTCGGGCGTTACCCGGACGGCGCAGGAGGCTGGGGTTTCATGGCTACACCCACCCCGGGCGCCGCCAACAGCTCGCACAATGCTCCGCCCGTGATTAGCGGGACAGCGCGTACGCCCGAGCTACCCACGGACGCCGATCCGGTCTGGGTTACTTCCACCGTAACCGATGATTTTGCGGTGGTCAGTGTCATGCTCAGCTACGACGCAGGAGGAGGTTGGTTCGACATCGTCATGTACGACGACGGTGCCCACAATGATGGCGGGGCCGGTAACGACGTTTACGGCGGCCAGATCCCGGCCTTCGGCGATGGAACCGTCGTCGAGTATTATGTCACGGCTACCGACGACCTCGGCGCTGTGCGTGTCGATCCGATCAACGCGCCTGCGTTGCCCTATTCGTATTACGTGGGCTACGAGAACCTGCCCCTGTACATTAACGAGTTCATGGCGGACAACGACAGCTTCATCGAAGATCCGGACCAGCCCCTCGCCTATGAGGACTGGGTCGAGTTGTACAATGCAGGACCTTCCACCATCGATCTCGGAGGAATGTATCTCACCGACGATTTGCAGAATCCTCTGAAGTATCAGATTCCGTCCGGCGTCTCGATCGCCGGGAACAGCTACCTCGTGTTCTGGACCGACGATGACATCGAGCAAGGACCACTGCACACGAATTTCAAACTCAGCGCGATCGGTGAAGAGATCGGGCTGTTCGATACGGACGCTTACGGTAACATGCCAATCGACACGTTGACATTCGGGCAACAATTTACGGATACGTCGCAGGGTCGTTGCCCTGACGCGACCGACAATTGGCAGCTTTTCTCGCTCGCGACGCCGGACGCACCCAACGGACCTTGTGGTACGGAGCAGCAAGCGTGCTGCCTGCCCGGATTGAGCTGCGATGACCTGGATCTGCTATCCTGTGTGAGTTCCGGCGGTATCGCCCAGGGGGCGGGTACCGAGTGCGCAACCGTGACCTGCCCCGAATGCATCGTCGATACGGACTGCAACGACGGCGTCTCCTGTACTGCCGACGCATGCAATGAGGCAGCAGGCGTCTGCAGTTTTACGCCTTTCGACGCGGTTTGTGACAACGGCCTCTTCTGCGACGGAGCCGAGACGTGCGATTCGGTGGCGGGCTGCCAAGCCGGCATCGATCCGTGTGGTGGCGAACCGTGCGACGAAGAATACGATATGTGTGAAGGAGGAGCCATCCCGACAGTTTCTGAGTGGGGCCTGGTTGTCATGACGCTTCTTGGGCTCACTGCAGGAACGGTCGTCCTCGATCGTCGACGCAGAGTGGCTTCGCTGTGTCACTCCAATCGAGCGGAGAGGGTCTGAACATATGCCGGAGGATCGCGGACAATCGCTCAAGTGGCAACGGTATGAGGCCAAATACCTCATTACCGAGGCCCAAGCGGCGGAAATCCGGCGCTATTGCACAGACTACCTGCCGCCCGACCCACATTCGACAGGGGGGCCGGGGAACGAGTATCCAGTTCTCTCCATCTACCTCGATTCCCCATCGCAGGTGCTCTTGCAGCACACGCTCGCGAAGCAGATGGAGCGGTTCAAGCTGCGGGTGCGGACCTATCGCGGATGCACGGCCTCTTCGGATGGTCTGCCGGCGTTCTTCGAGATCAAGCGCAAGGCGAACGGTGTCGTGCATAAGACTAGAGCCCGAGTGGCGCCGGCGAATGTCAACTCGCTCTTGTGGAGCGAGCATGTTCCGTTCGATGGGTCGAGTGACTGGGACGCGGTGACCCGGATGAACGTGAATGAGTTCCAGGGCTTGCGCAGCAGAATCGGTGCTGCGCCAATCGTGGGCACGTGCTACATGCGGGAGGCGTATGAAGG
>JAUXGE010000399.1 GCA_030622435.1 Planctomycetota bacterium | reverse complement strand
GGGTGGACTTATGGAAGGTCAACCGAGTAGACTCTTGACCACGGAACATCGGAGAAGGGTGATCAGCCGAGTCGAGAGGTGATCGAACCATGGTTGTGGATTTCATTGTCGGTCTGGCCGCGATACTTCAATACACGGCGGCGATTCTGGCCTTGCGGGTGTTGCGCATCACAGGGAGGGAACCGGCCTGGCTACTGATAACCGCAGTTGTCTTCCTTCAGGCTATCCGTAGAAGCGTCGTCCTGTATCGCTCCCTGTCGCACGACGCAGTTCATCCACCGGATCTGGCGGCGGAGTGTGTGGGCCTGGCCATATCCGTCGTCATGTTGGTGGGCGTGGCACGTATCGGCCCCTTCTTCCTGTCTATCCTTCAGTCCAGAGAGGAGTTGCGGAACCGATCGTACGACCTTGGGGAACGGGTCAAGGAATTGAACTGCCTCTACAAGATGGCTGGTCTCACCGAGCAGCCGGACGTCTCCTTGGAGCAGATCGTTCAAGGCACCGTGGACCTCATCCCCCCCGCGTGCCGGCATCCCGAGACGACCTGCGCGCGGATCATCCTGGAAGGGCAGGTCTTCGGCACAGCCAACTTCGAGGAGACCCCGTGGAAGCTGGACCGCGACATTGTGGTGCACGGCGAGCGGGTTGGCATCCTGGAGGTCTGTTACCGACAGGAGAGGCCCGAAGACGACGAGGGACTGTTCCCGAAAGAGGAACAGGACCTGATCAATGTAACCGCCGGTAGGTTGGGAAGAACCATCGAGCGCGTGCGGGCCGAAGAGGACCGGGAGGCTTTGCAGGAGCAACTGCACCAGGCCCACAAGATGGAAGCCGTCGGGCAGTTGGCCGCCGGAGTGGCCCATGACTTCTCGAATCTGCTCACCGTTATCCGTGGCCATGCAGATAACGCCGGCACAATGCTGCCTGACGAGAATCGAGTTCGCAAGGACCTCGAGTTCATTCAAGAGGCGACTCACGAGGCCGCAGATCTCACGCGAGCCCTCCTGACCTTCAGTCGGAAGCTGCCGACCGAGAAGATGCCGGTCGATCTGTGCGTCCTTGTCCAGGATTCGGAGCGGCTACTCCGCCGTGTGCTTCCAGCCGCCATCGAACTTGACGTGGATACGGCATGCGAGTCACCTCTCTGGGTAAGTGCCGACCGGACCCAGGTTCGTCAGGTCGTCCTGAACCTGGCGATTAACGCCCGCGACGCCATGCCGGACGGCGGAACGCTGCGTGTCTCTCTCTCGTCGATGGCCGAATCAGACATCGGTGATCTGCCGGAAACCCCGGGGTCGGGCGGATCGTTCGCCCGTTTGGTGGTCACTGACACCGGTGTGGGGATGCCGCCGGAAGTGCAGACGCGGATCTTTGAGCCCTTTTACACGACGAAGATTCGTGGCCAGGGCACGGGCCTTGGGCTGTCGATCGTCCACGGTATCGTCCAGGACCACGGAGGGCACATCGAAGTCCAGTCCGAGATCGGCAAGGGGACTACGTTCACCGTTGTGTTGCCCTGTATCCGGTCCGGCGCGGTCGCCGAACCGGTCATGCCAACAACCATCACACCTAAGGGAAAGGGGGAGTTGTTATTGTTGGCCGAGGACGATCAGCATGTGCGTGGGATCATCGCATCGACCTTGGAAACTCTCGGCTACGTCGTGACCCTTGCTGAGGATGGGCCCACAGTTCTTGAAGTGTTCGCGCAGCACGACGACGAGATTCGGCTGCTCATTCTGGACGCGGACCTTCCCAAGCGAAGCGGGCCTGACTGTCTTCGAGAGCTTCGTGAGAGGGGAGTGAAGACGCCTGCGATTGTCATTACAGGGAATGTCGACCTTGATTCCAGTAAGTTAGACGACAAGACGATCTTGCTTCGCAAACCGTTCGGAATGCCTGAACTCGCCGGCACCGTATCCGAGGCACTCGGGACGGACACCGGGCAGGAGACGCGGTCGTGACAACTCCGATCTCCATTCTGCTCGTCGACGACCACGCTATGGTGCGTCGGCTACTCGGCAGACGGTTGGAGGCCGAACCAGACATGACGGTGGTGGCCACCGTGGGCAACGCCGACGAGGCAACCATCGAGGCGATTCGGCTTAAACCGGACATCATTCTGATGGACATCGACATGCCCGGGTTGAGCTGCTTCGAAGCCGCCGGGACGATTCACCGGCAATCTCCCAATTCGCGCATCATCTTCCTCAGCGCCTTTTTTCACGATCGATACATCGAACAGGCAATAGCCGTGCAAGCGTGGGGCTACATCACGAAGAACGAGCCGGAGGATTCGGTCCTCAAGGCCATCCGCAAAGTGTTCGCTGGTATCGCGTACTTCTCACCTGAAGTGAAAGCCCGAATCGTGGTTGACTCCCAGGGGGCGCGACTCGCTTCCCAGGGGAGATCCCGTGTCTCTACCCTCACTGGGCGGGAGATGGAGGTCCTGCGATACCTCGCCCGGGGGATGGCCAAAAAGGAAATCGCACGCACCATGCACATCAGCGTAAATACGGTCAACCGGCACACGACAAGCCTTATGTCCAAGCTCGACATCCACGACCGCGTTGAGCTAGCCCGGTATGCGATCCGCGAAGGGCTTGCCGAGGCGTAAAGTGGGACGATCGGTGCTCCGTAGTGGAGCGCCCATCACAACGGCGGCCTTGCCGCTCCCGCCAGGAGTGCGTACGCCGTCCATCCCTTGGTGCGATGCCGAGCGCTCGACTCCGGCGGTCAAGCATGACCCTAATCACCAAGTCGTCAGCCGCCGCACAAAAGCAAATAGATATGACTTTTCGCGTCGCGGAGCCGACGCGAAAAGTCATATCTATATTCTACTCGCCCTCGAAACGAGCCTACGCTGCGCAGAATAGAAAACCTGTCAATTCTCTCGTATCATCCGTTCTGACAAGCACTTACGAGTAACGGCAATTTACGCAACACCCGGGTATCTTTCAGAGGCGCGGCGTATTTCGACGGCGAGCAAGTGGCCCTGGCGCATGCTGCCGGCACTCTAGTGCTTTGTCACAACTTAAGTTTGGGGTAGACAGACTTCAGTTTGCATCGTGCGTCTTCGGTTTTCATTTGCCAATCAACGCCACGTTGCGCTGCGTTAACGTCAGTTGACCAGGCAGCCGTTTCTTCACGAAGCGTTTTGATGTCACCGATGCGCCGCCCTGCCACGCACTGACGCGTTACCGAACTCAGTTCATTCTCTGCGATGTTCAGCCAACTGCCGTGTTTCGGTGTGTAGCAGAACTCAATGTGTCGCACCAACTGCCTTGCCCGCTCGGGATCAAATGCCTCGTAGAATGCGCCTCTGGTGTGTGTGTTGAGGTTGTCACAAACAACGATCACTTTCTCGGCACCGGCATACCGGCCTTCAAGCAGGCGAGCCATTTCGATGGCCCAATCGAGCTTGGTCTTTCGCTCCCGCACGGCAACCTCTCGCCAGCCAGACAGCGGTTCGGTGAACATGAAAATGTTCGCCGTTCCAGCACGCTCGTACTCGTAGTCTACTCGCTTACCGTGATTAAGCGTTGGCTCGATCGGAGTCCTTGTTTCCTTGACCAACTGAACCGGCTGTTCGTCCATGCAAAGCACCGGAAT
>JAUXGE010000358.1 GCA_030622435.1 Planctomycetota bacterium | reverse complement strand
GACTCTGCCAGGCGGGACTGGTTACCCGCAGGGTCCCAACGAAAGGTTTCCGTATGTCTCACAACATGACATCCTCCTTCCCCAGGCTTTTCCTGGCGCAAACGAAACGAACCCATCTAAAAGTGTGACTGGAACCGCCCGCCCCTATCGAACCCCAAAGGGGATCCCGGCCGGGTGGCCTGCCCGCTTCGTACATGGGAGAGCCGATCGATCAGTACCCCCGACGCCCTGCCCTTTACGTCGCGCAGCGATGTCAAGGGTCATGGAGCGGTCATGCTGGTATCATGCAATGCCGGGATCCCGGTAGGGACTGGTGCGTGCGCAAGCGACTGCTCATCGCTGGACCGTCGCCTCCAGGACCGCTCGTTAACACTCGCGGTTCTGATTAGTTTGCCCCGGTATAGGCTGCTTGCAGGGATCAGTATGCCCCGGTAGGGGCATGGGCACTTAGCCACGGGCGTGAGCCCGTGGAACTGGGACAGCGAAAAAACACGAGCCACGGAGTGGCAACGGATTCCGCGAAGAAACGTGCCGGAGTGCAACCGGAGTCTCGAGTCTTTATCAGCTCTCCGATTCCGGGCGGCCGGCGGTACGAGGTGGTCCGAAGAGTTCGGTCACGTTTGGTTGCTCGAGGATGAACGTCGCATTGATCGACTTGTCCTCACAAAGGTGGTATAGAGCGCGCACGACCGCGCCGTAGCCGAGCCCAAGACCCAGGACTTCATCGTCCAGCCCGACATCCACGTCACGACCCATCAGCACAATCAACGATGGAATATCGACAGGGGCAGGGATCGGGGCTGATACGGTCCCACTCGAGACGGCCACACGCAGCACGGTCAGCATCTCGTCACCGGGCTCCGCGTTGATGGTGATACTTCCGTCGGGTGCGCGGTAGAAGACGGGTGGAGTGCAGCGGATATCCTCGCCGAACAGGGCGATGCGGTGCGATCCGGAGCGTTTTACGTAGATGAAGCGGTTCTTCCCCCTTGTCAGGATGCGATCCAGCACGAAGTTGTCCCCGGCAATCGGCGTCGAGCGAATGATCGGATCGCCTCGCAGGATAAGCGCCTCGTATGCGGCGATCTGAACCCGCGGGTCTTCATCGTGGAGGAGCCGGCGCAGTGCCATCGAGGCACCGGCCATCCCCTCCGTTTGCCCCAGCGCACGAATCGCGTGGAAGCGATGCTCACTGTCCGGATCGCTCGCGTGCATGGTCATCGCGTCACAAGCGATGTGGTCACCGAGTCGAAGACCTGCCGCCGCCGCATAGAAGCTCACGTACCCTTCTGGATGCACATACAGCTCGTTAAGCGCCGGCAACGCCGTTCGCCCGAGCCCTTCCAGCGCAAGGGCGAGATGTTCGTGGGGTGCATCCGGTCTCAACATCTCGTCAGCCAGCAGCCGCGCCCGTGTCGCCTCGAACCGTGGATCGCGTGACAGAAACATCGCACGCGTCAGTGCGAGGAAGTGGGCGGTGTCACCTTTGAACTCTCGGGGAACGGAGAGTCGGACGAATGACGGGGAGGTGGCATCGGCCGTCACCCTCGGACCGGGGAAGTGTGCGTTGATACGGTCCCGAATCCGCCTGGCTCTCTGGTACGACGGCTCCGTGAGGACGAGTCGAATGCGCCGGTCAGACTTTGTCAACCCGCCACCGGCGATGACTCCTTCGAGCGGGGTCGTCCTGGTCGCCGAATCACCCTCAGAAAAGGGGTTCAAGAAAACCGGCCCGGCGGCCTTGGCCAAAATCTGCCCCGAGATCGACGTGGTCGGGGACGTCGGGCGATAAACGCGCAGCTCGGTGGTATAGAGCCGCCCGCCTCGCAACGACTTGGTCTGTGTACCCGGTAGTGCGGTAACGACGACATCGAAGCGATCCCCTTTCAAGGCCGCGGGTGGAATCTCTCCGTAAACGACCACGACGGCCGTGTCGATCCCGTCGATCATCTGCTCGGGCGTGATCCGCTCAGTGCCCACCATGGGACTGGAGAACTGGTGCTCCTTGTACAAGTTCTGAACCAGCAGATCGTACACGTGGCGAGGACAGTCGCGCGAGCCGTTCTTACCGAGCCCCACGACCAGACCGTACCCGCGCACCCGCATGGACCGTAGCCCTTCGTAGTTGCTGTACGAACCGATCGAATCCCGATAGGAGGCCGAGCGAGCGAGCGATCCGGCCATCGGATCGACGCCCAGATCCAGCTTACGACGGTCCTCGTGTTCCCAGATGCAGCCGCCGAAGGCGCACGTAAGGGCGAGAACCACTGACACGCGCGTGCGGTATGGAATCGTCTGCGTCATAGGATGCCCTCGCCGGGTAGGTTTGATGGACACAGTCCGTCGTTCTTCATTGCCACGGAAAGGATGCCAGAATCAGGCCCGTCGTACAACCCCACGCGCCCGGGATCGGGATTGGGCGAAAACTCCGCAACTGACGATGTGAGTCTTAGAATCCTCCCGGGTGCAGCCGTAGGTCGGGTCCGCAGACCCGACGCTGGGATCTGGCACAAGGGAAACCAGGTTGTAGAAACGGGCGAGAGGGCAATCCGTCCATTTCGGAAGAGCGGGGCTTAAGACCGATTCGGCGCACGCACACGACCACCGAACCAGCCCTGTTGAAAAGGGGTCTCTTTCCTGTGTGGAACCGGCTTCCAGCCGGTGAAAACGCGGGCTGGAAACCCACGCCATGCCTTTCTCATTGGCCTGCTACGCCACCTTCACCAGCTTCCGCAACCGTTTGAGGTTCACTTTGTCGAGATCCGTCCCCCGGCCATCTTCGCCTTTGGGTGTTTCGAGGATCATTGGAACACGCTTGAATCGTGGATCGTTCAGGAAGTGCGCGAAGCCCTGTTTGCCAATCTTCCCCTTGCCGATGTGCTCGTGCCGATCCACGCGACTGCCGAGTTCACGCTTCGAGTCGTTCATGTGGATGCATCGAACTGATGTCACACCGATGGCACCGTCAAGCTCGCCGATCGTCCGCGCATACGCCTCCGGCTTGCGAAAGTCATAGCCGGCTGCAAAGAGATGGCACGTGTCGAGGCAGACTCCCAATCGCTCAGGCTCTGCGACGCGGTTCCTGATTCCCGCCAGTTGCTCGAAGGTGTGCCCGATGGACGTTCCCTGCCCGGCCGTCGTTTCCAGCAGGATCATCGTGCGAAAGCCGGCGCAGCGCCGATGTACTTGATCGAGCGATCGTGCCACCCTCTTGGCACCCGCCTCGACCCCTTCACCCATGTGGGAGCCCGGATGAAATATCAGCGCGGCAATACCCAGAGCCTCGCACCGGCCCAGCTCGTCGACCATCGCCGCCACGCTTCTACGACGCGCAGCAGCATCAGGCGAGGCCAGGTTCAGCAGGTAGCTGGCGTGAGCCACAACGGGCGCAAGCCCGGCACGCTTGGCGGCGGCCCGAAAGGTCTCTACTTGCTCCTTGGACAGCGGTGGCGCCCGCCACTGGCGCTGGTTTCGCACGAAGATCTGGAGGCAGTCGCAACCCACACGAACTCCCTCGGCAAACGCGTTCTCCAGCCCACCGGCCACCGATCGGTGCGCCCCCAGAGGCGGCAATGTCCTTTCCATCGAGCACTTTCCTCCTGTGGCCGGGTCTTGCGTGAACGACGCGATTGCGGACTGCGGATTGTGGGTTTGGAATTGCCCGCCCCCTCACGGTCGCAACTCGGAGTTTTTCCTCTGCTTCACGCAATGTTGTACGCCCAACTGTACCGGCTCGAATCGCGACGTGACAAGGCCTGGAATCCGGGCTGATTATGGTTGCCAATCCCGCCCCCAGCTGATGCACGACCTTGCCTGGCCACGCCCCGAGTATACCGCCGATCCGACCGGAGCCGGGCAGGTGCCCCTCCCTTCAGTAGCTTCCGGGGAACTGGCGATGGATCGACTTCGTCACGACGGCCACTGTTGGCATGGCGCACCAACTGGTCGTAAATTGTTTCTTTGCAACAGGTTACGGTGCCGGCTCTTTCCGAGATGTTGGCCGGCCGCGATGAACGAAACCCGCTGCCTGGGTGTTGTCGGTGGCTTCACTGGGGTGGTGATGGGTGCCAGTTCGTGAATTAAGGTGATTCCCGATCCCGACGCGGGGCCGAGGCTCACCCGACCTGCGAGGCTTCGTCCGCCACGTGTGACGAGGTTCCCCGTCCTCCTGGCAAGGCCTGTGGGCGCCGGGCTGCGTGGGTGAAAAATATCGGCTTGGATGGTTGACACGCAGGATCACCCTGGTAAATTGTCTGGTTCGCCCATACGGTCGATCTGAGATGGCTTGGTGGGCTGTGCTCTTTGACAATTGAAGAAGCGGACGCGGGTCTGTCAGGCGGTCCGGTTCTGCTTACGCGGGATCTGGGTGCCGGATTGGCAGGCCAAAGATGTGGACGAACCACAGGTTCCAAAGTGTTTCGTGTCGATAGCGGAGCCCTTCGGGGTGAGGCTTCGGCGCGGTGATCACGAGGAACCTTTAGCGCTGGAAGGCTGCTTGACCGGATGAGATTCTGGCTGCGGTTGCGTGGATTGTTTATCGCGCGGTCGCATGACAGTCCCTCATGAGTGTGGTCAAGCTACTAAGGGTGCATGGTGGATGCCTAGGCGTCGAGAGGCGATGAAGGACGTGGTAGGCTGCGATATGCCCCGGGGAGTTGTCAAACGAGCTTTGAT
>JAUXGE010000191.1 GCA_030622435.1 Planctomycetota bacterium | reverse complement strand
GATCGTGCTCTGGTTGGACGAAGACGGAGCAGTGAAAGACCGAACAGGGAGGCGCGGTGCATTCGGCCCCAGAATCGTGCTGAACCGATGAGGTCTGGCATGTGGGGTCGCTCCGCCCTACGGCCCCTTTTAGGGGCCTTCCTCATACCACCGGCTCTGCCGGTGGTTGCTGATCGTGGCTCTGTTGGCCGTATTGATCGGTGTAGCGGCATGCCAGCTCGGTGGGTGTAGCATCTCCGCACTTATCCCCCCGGTCGACCTGTACGTGAACTCTGAATTCGACGTGCAAGCAGGCGTGCCGTCGCAGAAGACGGTGCAGTTCTCGGCCACGGACCTTCCGGTGGACTTTAGTGGCGGCACCTTCGAACTCGATCCGAGCATGATCACGGTGACGCCTTCGGACACGAGTGGCAGCAAGTCCTCCCTGGCCTACCAGGATGGCGTCGGTGAAAGCGCCTGTCTGGATGTGTGCGGGCTTGCCGGTGTCGATGCGACGACGTGCTCGAACGTCTGCTCGAGCGGTGAGCTTGCGATTACCATCTGGGTCGGCTCGCCGGAGGACATTCAGGCGGATTGCGGGAATGGGGATGAGTACCAGTTCCGTGTGACGCTCGACGGAGAGAGCCAGCCCGTGTCCGTGACGGCGACACCGTCCAGCCTTCTGCCGGCTACGCGCGCTCTGCTGAATGCCGGCTCGCAGATGGCTCTGTGTATCGAAGTGATCTCACCGGTCGATGCGACGGTGTTGATCGATACTTTGACACTCCGTCTGATTCTGTAAAAGGGGAAGGCGGCAAGGATGAAGGGTGAAGAGATGCGGCTCTGCGGTTTTCATCCCTCAGCCCTCATCCTTCATTCTTACTTAAAGCGCCTCGACCAGTTCGACGAAGCAGCGGCCGCGAGCCTCGTAGTTCGCATAAGCGTCAAAGCTCGGCGCTCCGGGTGAGAGCAGCACGGTGTCGCCCGGATGCGCCTCGGTGAATGCGGCTCGCACTGCATCTTTCAGGCTGCCGACTTCGACGACGGAGCATCGACCCTCCATTACCTGGGCCTCCCGGACCTCCCGTGCAAACGTCGGACCGGATTCACCCGTACAGATCACGGTCCGACACTTGCGGGCCAGCACCTGCGCGCAAATCGTGAGCGAGACCGGCTTTGCGTGCCCACCCACGATGATCACGATCGGTTCAGGGAGCGCCTGGACGGCCTGGATCGTGGCCGCGGGCGATGTGGATTTGGAGTCGTTGTAGTAGTGGGCACCTTCGAGCGTACGGACGTGCTCGAGCCGGTGCGGCAGCCCTCGAAACGATCGGAGTGCCTCGCGCACCGCAACCTCATCCACGCCGAACTCACGACAGACCGTGTAAGCGCAAGCTGCGTTGGCCCGGTTATGTTCACCGGGAATCGACAGGCTCAGCGGAGGTTCGGGGCCGTGGATGCGTATCGGCCGGATGTCCGAGCCTTCGATCCGGCGTTGGAGAATCACCTCGGCTTCGCCTTCCAGCTCGCCCACAATCAGACGGTGCGAGTAGTCCGCCACACTCTTAGGGGCTTTGCGGTCCGACGGGCCGATGATGTTGAGCTTGGCGGTCACGTAGTCGGCGAAGCTGTCATAGCGGTCGAGGTGGTGTGGGTGGAGGTTGCTGATCACCGCCGTGGATGGGGTCCAGCCGATACGGGGCAGGTCGGCGAGCTGCACGTCGGACATTTCGAGCACGACAAGGTCTGTCGGGCGAATTCGATCAATCTCCGGCAGGAGCGATCGGCCTATGTTGCCTCCCAGGTGTATGCCGGTGTACTTTGCGTTGCCTGTGAGGCGCCCTGAGTCGAGCGCGTCTGAGAGCATGGCGCATATTGTGCTCTTTCCGAACGAACCGGTCACCCCGATGATCTGTGCCGGGCACCGCTCGCAAAACAGGTTCATTTCCGTCGTCCACTCGATCCCGCGATGGGCGACGGCCTGGAACAGCGGCGAGCGCGTCTTGTTGACTGCCGGATTGATCACGACCAATTCGGCGGCATCGAGATCGGCCGGATCGTGACCGCCGAGGTGCAGCCGCACATCCAGATCCGCAACGGCCTGGACCGAGCCAGCCAGTGACGCGGCATCGGCCTGGTCGGTGACCGTTACCTCGGCCCCCTGGCTCGCCAGCCAGCGTGTCACGCCGACCCCGCCTCCGAACCGCCCGAGTCCCACGACGAGCACGCTAAGCCCCTTGAACGTTTTCGATTCCGGCATGTTGGCGGATGGGGGGGGCTCTGGATTGGGGCATTTGGGCCGTGTCACGTCGTCTTCTCTCAGGTCGCTCCGACTCTCCGGTGTAGCCGGGATACTCGCGAATCTGATTCTAGGGCCGGGTTTTCGTGCCCGCCAGCACAGGGGTGCGGGATGGCGCCGGTCGGCGGCGTCCCACCGACAGGCGTCTGCCGTCGGGTCGCCATCATTGACAGGGCTCTTAGCATACCCGTATAACTCGTCGATCGTACCCCGGCGGCGGGCGCAGCTTCGCACCCGCGCACGTGGGATCCTGGATGGGCTTCGCGCTCGAGGCGAGACCTTCCGCGCATGCTGTTGCGGGAGGGGTTTGTCTGCACGCCTTGCGGATTTCGGAGTAACTAGGCAATGGAATTGGCACCGATTCGTATGATTTCGCATCGATGGTTCGCCGGGCTGATTGCGGCGGTTGGCACGATATTCCTGGTTTTTGGCCCAGGATGTCCGGGCGTTCCCGATCCCGGCGACAACGACAACGCCGATAATGACAACACGGGCGGGGAAGTCACGGCGGAGATCGTCAGTTTCACGACGAATTTCGGCGTTTCCGAGCTCGATCCGCCCATTTCGGTTATATACACCGTTACCGGCACACCCGATTCGATAGCCGGGTTCTATGTCCCGGTGGCCGATGCGAGCGCCGGGGCGGCCCCTATTGGCGACCGGGTCATAGTTGCGACCAACCTTCTCGCCGGGACGAACGAGGCGTTCAACTTCGATCCGGCTGCGGCCGGCGTGGGTTACTACTGCGTCGGGCTGATCGTCGTTGTTGACGGTGTCGAATTGACGCCGACCCCAATGAGCGAAGGCGTCATTCAAGTTGAAGGACCGCCTGATCCCGTCTTTATCCAACCGCCTGACGCAATCACGTCCGTTTGGCTCGGGGATGACGTCACCATCTCGTTTGATGCCGGTGATCCGGAGGGTGACGTCCGGTGGCGACTCTTCTACCTCTCCGACAGCGATTCGAGAAACAACCCCCCCGATCAGCTCGGGACCCAGATCAAGACCGGTACCGGCAACGTCGGTTCCGCCACTTTCTCGACGTCCGGACTGAACGCCGGGGATTATGAGATCGGTATCTCCGCCACCGACAGCGGTTACACGATCGCGACAACGGTTTCCAACGGCGATCTGGATAGGATCGTGACCATTCCCAACGATTCGCAGTCGGGTCCGATCGTTCGCGTGGTCGACACTTCAGAGGTCGAGGCTCCGACGGTCGTTTTCACTGCTCCGGACTCGGGCGGCAAGGTGCTGTTTAGAGACGAACCGTACACGCTGCAATTCACGGTTACTATCTCCGAACCCGGGGCGACGGGAGTCGTCGAGCTTTTCTATGACGACGACGACGAAGTCAGCAACGGGTTCAAAAAGACCATCACTCCCGAAGGAGGCCTCGCGGCTTCGGCGACGTCTTTTAGGGTCCCGGCGGATCTTCCCGAGGGCATTTGGTATATAGGGGCTACGGTGCGGACAATAAGTGGGATCAGTCCGGCCTCGACGTATTATGCACCAGGGACAATCGAGGTCGTACGCGACCCGACGCTGACCGTAACAGCCCCGGACAGTTCGCTGCCCGTGGCGCCTTCTACGGCGGTTGCAATAGCGTGGACGACAAATGCGCCGACATCCGCCGGTAATCTCGACGTTTTCGCTCGGTTGATCGACGAATCCGGTGCTCCCGAGGGCACCGAGATCTCGATTCTGACTTCCGAAGCCATGACCACTTCTACGGCGACTTTCACGAGCGCCGTTTCCGGTTTGTTCGAGATCACGGTCCGGCTCAATCTGATTGACGGTACGGCCGTCACCGAGACTGCTCCGAATCTTGTCCGTGTCACCTCGGTTCCACGCATTCTCTGGTTGGGTTCCTTGACTGATGCCGACCCACCGTTCGACGGTGCGATCTTCGGCGGTGTCCAGCCGGAGGATAATGCGGGAAGTTCCTTTTCTCCGGCCGGCGACCTCGACGGGGACAACTCCGACGACTTCGTCATCGCCGCGCGATACGGCAAGCCGTTCTTCGACAACCCCAGTGGAATCGGGCCTGGCGAAGCCTATATCGTGTACGGTGCCGACGGTGGTGACCGGCTTCTCGGGGAGTACAGCCTCAACTCGGTGGGGACCGAGGGGCTGAGGGGGGTAACGCTGACCGGCGTGCGGACCGTCGATGCAAACAGTGACACGGACGGGCTGGCGGTTGTTGCGACGGTTCCCGACGCGGATGATGACGGCATCGACGAACTGGCCTTCGGCTTTCCTCGGACCGACTCCGCGGCGCTCGAGCCCGATATCATCCATCCTGACATAGGCCCGCTCGAGAAGGAGGGTGTTTTTCTCAGCGGCGGTGTCGTAATTCTCAGCAGCACGAACTCGCTGCTTGCGGATCCGGAGAGCGGCGTTCCCGTCATCGCGCTCGACGCCGTTGGGCGCCAGTTCTCAAACGTGGCCGTCGAACCGGGAGGTGCTGATGTTGCGTTCGACGATCAACTGGAGTTTGCGGAGGGTGACCTGGAGGCCCAGCCGCCGACACAGGATGGGTGCGTGCCCGGGACGGATGGCGAAGGCGATACGATCATCGGACCTTCGGTAGGATTCTGGGACCAGTTGGCGCCTCCGGTTTGGGAGCAGGAGGGGCTCACGTTCTTTGCAGGGCAGCCCTCGGAGGGGAACTGCCCGACTGAGTATGACTATGATTCCCTCGGGTGTCCGGAGGATGAAGAGTGGCAATGGGCTGGGTCCGGGTTCTACCCCGCCGACGCCACTCCGTTGGAGCCCTACGGGGCTCGTCTCATAGGCCGGGACGAGGGAGACGGCTTTGGCACATCGATTTCATCGACTCGAGTATTTGCAGGCACGCCTCGGGGTGACCTGCTCATTAGTGCACCGAACCGGACGGGTTACGCCACGTATGTCGACGGGCTCTCGTCGGACGTGTCCGGCGCCGGGGTGGCCATGCTATTTAATAACCGGACTTTCTGGGCAGAGGACACGGTGTTCACGGGTGGTGAAATCCCACCGACTCCGCACATGTACACGGTCGGATTCACGAGCCATTGCGGAGATGGCCGCGCCGAGGCCGTGGGCGCGACCCGCGTCGTCGGAGACTCGAACGATGCGATGGAGACGGTGCTCGGCATCGATGATTGCAACGGCGACGCCGTTAACGATATCGCTGTGGGTGCCCCGTCGGCCAATGGCGGACAGGGACGCGTGTACATCGCCTATCGGCGCCAGGGCGGTTCGGCACTCGAAGGGGATTTCGTCCTCAGCAAGCTGGAGAAGGCACCGAGTGATGCTGAGCGACTTGACGGTATGCTCATCGTGGCGGATGGAAGCTCCGACGCGCTCGGATCGAGTCTGGCGACGGACCTCGACTTCAACGGGGACGGTGTTTCGGATCTGGTGATCGGGAGCCCGAACGCCTCGGGAGGCGTCGGTGAAGTCGTCATCGTGTTCGGGGACTCGGGTGTCGTGAGTGATAGCAACGGCATCAGCGTCAATGAGCTTCTTACGGAAGAGCGCATTGACGACAGGCCTGTGGCCGTACGAATCACCGGCAACCCACGCGATTCAGACGGCCAGTTCGGATTCAACGTGGCTTTTGCAGGCGACATTGATAACGACGGCACAGACGACTTGCTGATAGCCGCTCCGAACGCGACGCCGCGGTTCGATCCGTACCCGAACGACGGGGACGACGCGCTTTCGGAGGAAGGGCTCGACCTCGACTTTGATGGTATCAAGCACGACGTCAGCAGCTCCACTGGACAGCCGGACGGCGTTGTGGATACGTTCGACGACCTCTCGAACGCGGGCATTGTCTACGTCATTCTCGGGCTCAACCGGCTCGACCAGGTGAAGACTTGCAGCGATACGGGCAAGGCTTGTGAGTCGGCCACCGACTGCCTGTCCGGAGGGTGTTCAGCGAGCTCGATGACGATCAGCGTCGACCAGCTTGGGACGACACATCTTCGCGGTTTCATGATTGTGGGGCGCGCCGCGGGGGATCGGCTCGGCGGCGGGGATGCCGGCGATCCCAGCGTGGGAGGGAAGGCGGACAAGCTCGGGCGTGGTCGTTCTGGGGGATTGGCCTCGGCCGGCGACGTGGATGGTGACGGGCGTGCCGACATCCTGATCGGTGCCGTCCTCGCCGACCCGCCCGGGCGGGAGAACGGTGGCGAAGCGTACCTCGTTTACGGCACGGCGGCCCCGTGATCGAACGGGGCGGTTCGACACGTTAGCAGTCCGTGTCAGGATGGGGTAGCCTGTCCGCGCCCGTGTCGGCTATGGCTCGATGCATGAGGGGTCTGCGCGTCGCAAGTCCTTTTGCTCCCGATAATTACGGCCAATCAGGCCGCGCCGTGCAGTGTGTGTGTCCTAGGTTGACAGACACTTGTTGCGAGCGATACGATTGCAGTCGGGAGAAGGTCTAATTGTCTCGTTCTCTGCCTTCTCGTCGGGGCGTTTTGTTGCGCCTCGGGGATGTGGGGAACCGGCAGGTGTTTGTCTTTGGCGAACACCACGGGGCCGCCTGCTCGCCGATGGTGTGGACATTCCGATGGCTCGCTCGCGTGCTTAGCGCGAAGCGATCGAATCGGGTGCACGCCCGGAGCGGGCGGTTGATCCGGCTTTATGCAGTATTGACTCAAGGGCTCGTGGCGTAACACGGGCGACGGGCTCGAGAAGCACTCGACCGGAGTGGTTACCAGATGAAATCGCACGAACAACGGACTCGGACGGCTCGATGGATTGCGGTGGTCTGCCTTGCAGGGACTGCCGCCTCACTACTCCCAACGATCCCGGCCCGGGCGGGTGAACGGAAGTTCCTGGTTATACTGGCGAACCCGCGAAAGGAGTTCCTGCCCACCGGCACGCCGCCCGGGGGGCTCCCGAACCCCGAGCTTATCCGCAAGCAGTACTTCGACAAGACCGATCCGTCGATCGGGTCGTTTGCGGAGTATTGGGAGGAGATCAGCTACGGGGATGTGAAGATCGGCCGCCTGGACAGGCTCCCGGAGTGGATCAATCTTCCTTGGCCCGTTCACGCCGACTTCGATGGCCTCGGGTTCGTTAATCTGGATGACTGCCCGTGTTTTACCTACGGCGCGAGCGAGACCTTCTCCAACACAGCTTCCATGGTGGGTGTGAACATCGGCGGCTACCCATCGTACGCGACCGGCGGTGGCGACACGGGTCCTGTAACAGGGATTCCCATTTACATGCCGGGTGAGCGGTTCGCCGACATGAACGAAAACGGGCGTTGGGACGGCCTGGATGAAGCCACGAACAACATGGACTGGAACGGCGACAATCGACCGGACCTTCTTGGACCGTGGCTGGATCTGAACGAGAACGGCGACGGTGACCAGCCGAACAACTGCCTGTACCTCCCCGACGACGACAACGACGGGAATCCGAATTGCTGCCCCGATGGCCCCGGAGAGGTGGGCTGTGAGCCCTGGCCGGATCCAGGCTCCTGTTATCCAACCACATGGGACGGGCCGGGCGGCGCGGAGTACATCGACTGCAACGGAAACCTGATCCCCGACGTCTGTGATATCGATTGCGGTTCGAGGGATTGTCGCGCCACTGGCTGGCTCGATAGGCACCCGGGTGTTTGCGATTGTAATCCTCCTGACCATCCTGGCTGTGGAACCGCGGCGAATCCGAATGGTAGCGAGGACGAGCGGCCCTGGGTAGACAACGGTGCGGAATGTGTCGCGGGAGCTGCGAACGGGATCCCGGATGAGTGCGAGATCCACAACGCCGACGAAGACTGTGCCGATGCGGATGCCGTCACGGACGATCAAAACAAATGTTACAATAAGGATGCATGCGAGTTCTACGTTAGGACTCTGACCGATCTGGCGGAAGACCGTTGCGAGTTCCACGACATCAATGGTAACGGAGAGTTGGATGTTGTGGAGCCGTTCGAGAACTTCCTGGTGCGCTGGGACGGGAGTGAATGGGTCGAGGCGAGTCCCACCTATATCCAGGACAATTACCCGGGTCATTCTTCGCTGGTCATTGCGCAGCGGGATGAACGGGGCATTTACGGCGAACACGATCCCTACGATTTGCTTCCCGGCTTCGACTGCAAGTGCCCCCCGGCGTGCAGCGTGAGCGGCGATCCGTGTTCCCAGAACCGAGACTGTCCCGAGGGAGAGTTCTGCGATCTCACGATCGGGTGCGTGAACATCGGGGGTTTGACGAACGTCTGTCCGGCCGGTGCTCATGCGCAGTACGACCCTCCCGACTCCTGGGAGGAAGTGGATTCTACGAAGATGCAGTGTGGGCCCGTGGAAGGAGATTCCACACGAACGCCGGAACCCTCGTGGTATAAGCAGGCCTGGGTGGATCGCTACGGAAGCGAGCCCCCGGTCTGGGGTGTGGAGGGTGGGATGGCCGGCGGCGCACAGCCTATGGGACTGGCTCAGCGGCGGTGCTTCCGTGCCAACCACGGCGGGACGCACGGGGACGGCACGGGTTGGATCGGGTGCAGCGACCAGGATCCGGATATAGTCTTCACGACTGAAGCCGTTTGTCCAAGGACAGACGCCGGGCCTTACTTCTCGAACGCTTGCGATGTTCCGATCCTACCGGAGCAGCTCAATGGGCTCGGCGCACCGATCATTCTGTTCGACGGCATGGTCGAGCACGACGATCTAGCCTCCTCCAAGTACCACATGGCAGGCGATCTTCGACTCGGAGAGGTGACATCGCCCTACAATAATTCCGTGTGGGGAGACGATCGTGGAACCCACAATCCCAACTCCCCGTGGGGTC
>JAUXGE010000353.1 GCA_030622435.1 Planctomycetota bacterium | reverse complement strand
TCGGAGAGCGCCCGGCCGGTCAGATCGGCGTACATGCTGTGCGCATGGGCGAGGTCGCCGGCTCCCACGAGATTCACTTCAGCGGTCCCGGCGAGACAGTCACGATCCGCCATGCGGCACATTCGCGTGCTACGTTCGCTGCCGGTGCTCTGCGGGCTGCCGCCTGGGTCGTGAATCGGCAGCCGGGGTTCTACACGCTGGGTGACGCGCTGAGGTGACCCTGAGCCAGTCGCCGGTTCGGGTGTGGCCAAATTCTCTGGCACTGTGTAATCATCTCGTCTTCCTGAGATTGTATTGGCCTGCGTCCTCGTAGGCCGTTTTCCCGGGCAGGCGCTATTGCACACGACGGCCGGCGGGGACGCCGGCCGCTACGGTGCAGCTACGGCCGACACAGGGGTCGGCCGCTACAGAAAGACACGAGTTGTTCGCACTTGCCTCAAATGATGGCCACACCCCGCCGCTTCCCGAAACGGAGCGCGACCTTGACGGGCCGCCACAGCAAGGCTAATGTGTGTTTGCATTACCGCACTGGAGGTTTAGGCCTATGTCGACCACGGCGAGAATCCTGATCATTGATGATGATGAAGACTACCGCGCCTCGACCCGAGCACTCTTGGAGGGAGAAGGGTACGAGGTCTCTGAAGGACCGTCCGGACGCGAGGGGCTGGCCGCCGCCTCGGCGCAGAGGCCGGACCTGATCGTTCTGGACATCATGATGGAGAGCCCCGTCGAGGGGTACTCGGTCCTTCAGGCGCTCAAGTTCCACGACGAGTACGGAGAGGCGTCCTCGATCCCTATTGTGATGGTGTCGTCAGTGCAGCAGGACCCCGCCAACCTGTTTCCCATGGCCGACGGCGTGGACATGATCACGCCGGATGCCTATTTCACCAAACCACTCGACATCCCGACGTTTCTAGGATGCGTGAAGCGCATGCTGGAGAAGTGATCCCGGCATCATGTTGATGAAACCGGGCAGGTCGGATACAGGATCAGCACCGCAAGAGTCGTACGACGAAACGGGGATGCCCGGGCTGCGTACGAGTGTCCCGTCAACGATCGCCCAAAGTCTGGGCCAGGATGTCACCCTCCCCTACCGGAACTGGCCCCGCTCTTGGAGTTACGAACCGTGACCCGCCCTGCCGAATCGACCGGACCGATCATTGTCATCGATGACGATGCTGCAATGCGCCGAGCCTGTGAGGCAGCGCTTACGCGAGCGGGATACGCGGTGGAAGTTTTTGCCGACGGGCCGTCCGGGCTGAAACGCATCGAGGAAGCCGGCGCCGGGTTGATCGTTGTCGATCTGAAGATGCCCGGCATGGGTGGGATGGAGGTTATCAAGCGTGCCAAGCGGCTGAACTCGGACATAGTGGCCATCGTCATCACCGGCTATCCAACGATTGACACTGCCGTCGAGGCCATGAAGACCGGGGCGTACGACTTCCTCCCCAAGCCGTTCACGGCCGAGGAGCTGCGTGTCATCATCGCCCGGGGCGAGGAGCGTCGCCTGCTGGCAATCGAGGCAAAGCGGCTTCGAGAGGAAAGGCGGGCGCAGGCACACAAGTTCATCACGTTCGTGTCGCACCAGTTACAGTCTCCGCTTGGTGCCGTCCAGCAGTACCTGGACGTATTGCGGTATCAGGCTGGCGATTCGATGCCCGAGCAGCACCGGTTGTGGATCGACCGCTCGGCCAAGAAGGTGACCGAGATGCTGGCCATCATCGGCGACTGGCTGACTATCTCGAAGGTCGAGGGTGGTAGGCTGGCCACGGAACGATGCCCCGTTCTCTGGCAGGAGCTGACGCCGGAGATTCTGGAGAATCATGCCACGGTCGCTGAAAGCCATCAGGTAACGACAATCGACGAGGTGCCGGCGGATTGCCCGCCGGTCATCGGCGACGCCATCGCATTGCGAATGCTGCTGTCCAACCTTGTTGTCAATGCGGTCAAATACAACAAGCCCGGCGGCGAGGTGCGTGTCAAGGCCGAGGCGGACCAGGCGGAGGTCAGTTTGTCCGTCAGCGATACCGGTCGAGGAATCGCTTCCGACCAACAGGAGCACGTGTTCGAGGAGTTCTATCGCGCCGCCGGCGGCAGCGCCGCGGGAACCACGGGTACCGGCATGGGATTGCCGATCTGCAAGAAAATCGCCGAGGAACTGGACGGGCGAATAACGCTGGACAGCCGCCCGGACGAGGGTTCCACATTCACCGTGATATTGCCGAGGTCTCCTACATGCTAACCGGCTCGAGCGTTTTATCACAAAGAGCACGGAGCACAGTGGGTATCACCCGGCTTATGAGTATCACCGATTGCCCATGAAAGCCCTGCGCTGGACTCATTCGCTGAAATCACGGATCGTCGTGAGCTACTCGCTCATTCTGATCCTCGGCGGTGTGTCCACGTCGATGATAGGGATCTACGTCACTGGGCAGGCGTTGATGCAGCAGGGGCGTCGGCAGACGAACTTCGGCCTGTCGGCCGCGCACGCCACGTATACCGCCCGCCTGCACGCACTTCGTCAGGCAGTCGAACTGCTGGCATCCAGTTGTAGGCTCGATCCGGCTTTATTGACTGACTCACCGGCGACTGTAAGGAGCTACCTGGACCAAGTCCGGCAAGACCATCAGTTTGACTTCGTCTCCCTGACTGATTCCACCGGCCGCGTCATAGTGAGGATGCCCGGTCCGGATGAGCCGGGAGATTCGGCAACCGAGCTAGCACCTGTCGCACGCGCGCTCGAAGGAGAATCGGCAGCCTCGACGGAGATCGTTCCGTTTGACGCTCTTCGCGCGATCCCCCCGGCCGTTTCAACAAGAGGGCCAGTCGGACCTTCGCCCGATCCGAATACCGGCGGAGCAGCAAACCCGCCTCGGTCTTCCCAGGCCGGCACGATCGCCATGGTTGCAGCAGCTCCCATCATGAGTGATGCAGATCGCGTCTCGGCTGTAGTTTTCGCCGGCCGATTCTTGAGCCGAGGCGCCACTACGCCGGGCTCTGATCCCTGTCACTGGCTCGTTGACAGCATCCACGGCTCGCTTTCGCAAAACGATGACACGCATGAGGGACTCCACAGTATCGTGAGCATCTACCTGGCGGATGTGAGTATCACTACCTGCGCATCGGGTGCTGACGACGGTCGCGCAATCGGCTCTTATGCATCGCCGGACGTAGTGGGGTATGTCCTAGACGAGGGAAAACGGTGGATCGGCCGTACGCCGGTGGGAGACGAATGGTACATAACGGCCTACGAGCCCATCACGAACCTGGCGGGTGAACGGATTGGGATGCTCGGCGTCGGGCTCCTCGAAGCACCGTACACCGCGGTCCGCAACCGTGTAACGCTGAGCTTCGCGGCCATCGCCATGTTCTGCTTCCTCCTGATCGTGATCGTGACTTACTTTCTGACCCGCAGTCTTGTGCGTCCGTTGGAGGAGATGGCCTCCGTTTCACGCGCCATTGCAGAGGGTGATCTTGACCAGCGAGTGCATGTGACCGGTCAGAGCGAGCTGACGCTTCTGTCAAGCTCATTCAACGACATGCTCGATCGAATCAGCCAGATGAAGAGTCAGCTCGAGCAATTGGCCAGGACGCTCGAACACAAGGTCGAGGAACGAACGCAGCAACTCGTCAAGGTGCAGGAACAAGCGGCTCGACAACAACGGCTCGCCTCCGTCGGTCAGCTCGCCGCCGGTGTGGCGCACGAGATCAATAATCCTTTGGGGGGCATTCTCACCTTTACCTCCTTGATCCTCGAGGAGCTTCGCCCCGGTGACCCGCACCGCGAGGATATGGAGGAGGTCGTTCGACAGGCGCAACGTTGCCGGAAGATCGTGTCCGAGCTCCTGGAGTTCTCCCGACAACGGGAAACCCAGATGACGCTGGCAAGCATCAACGACGTTATCCACCGCACTCTCATGCTGCTCGAACGGCAGGCTTTCTTCCACGACATCAACGTCAAACGAAGGTTCGACGCCACCATGCCGCAGACGGTCATGGACGAGTCCCAGATGCAGCAGGTGTTCATGAACATCATCCTCAACGCTGTGGATGCCATGGAAGGCAGGGGCGACCTGACGATCGACACGCGTCACAGCAAGCTCAAAGGAGAGTTGCTCCTACGCTTCACGGACACCGGATGCGGCATTCCTGATGAAATCAAGGAATCGATTTTCGACCCGTTCTTCACCACGAAGGATCCGGGAAAGGGTACGGGCCTGGGGCTGGCCGTCGCATGCCGTATCGTACAAGCCCACGGCGGTCGCACCGAGGTGGAGAGCCGAATCGGAAAGGGTACATCCTTCACAATCTATCTCCCTATCTCGTCCGATACCCTGCCCGGCGAGGAATGATTCGCCCTCGCCCGGACCCACTGCATCCGCAAATATGACCCCGGCTGAGTATGCCACTACGTGTCAGCCATCTGGAACACAGGCGTCACGAGATGACTTTGGGGGGTTCGCAGCACCCCGGCGTTTCAGGCTCCGAAATACCACACGCCAACAGGTTTGCGGCGTACTATTCGGTTCTCGGCATGCTCCTCCAACACTCGTCGCCTCAACCCGGCCGGTTATCACATCTACAGTCATTCAGAAACAGTCCGAGAACGACACCCCGATAGTCCCATACCTGGGCACCGGCTCTTTGGGTCGGAATGTCCGTCTGAATCGAGGCGTTTTGTTTGCCCACCACCCACACTGTTTTTTATGCTTACTGAATCTCTAGTTATCTCCGGTCACTAACTCCTGGTAACACATGGGTTTACCCGTTACAGCCGCGACGAGGAGTCGATCGAAGAGGGTCGCCTCCATCCACCGGCGATTCGCTC
>JAUXGE010000341.1 GCA_030622435.1 Planctomycetota bacterium | reverse complement strand
TCGATCTTGGGCGCGAACTCACCCATCCGCTGCTGCATCCGCACCATGTTCACCTGCCCCTTCTTGGTGATCGGATGGAGAGCGGCACGGGCGACGAGTACCAGAATGACGATGGCGACCCCGTAGTCCGGCACAACGAAGAACAACGCGTTCAGCAGCCAGATCATCATCTCGACGAGCCAGGAGAATGTGCACCAGCCGAAACCCTGGGCAATCTGGTAGTAGTAGTTGCGCGCCACGTACTCGCCGACCTCACGGAATCCATCGCCGTCTTTCTCGCCGGGATAAATGTCGGCCGGAAACGTTGCAGTTCTGCCTGTGTCGAGGTTCTCTGCTCGTGTGACGAAGCGGAGTGTCGTGTCATTGACAGTCAGTTCATCGCCGTCTGCGTCTATCGCCGTCACCGAGGCCAGGTAAGACGCGTTGTCGGTACCATCGCGGTTGAGCGGGGCGATCGTGCAGGTGAAATACGTGTTGGCGGTCGCCGCCCATGAGAGCCGCGTATCGGGATACTCGACGGACGGTTCGTAGAGCTCTAGCGTGTGCCCGGGCTTCTTCGCAACGTCCCCACGTCCCTTGCGGTGCCCCGCGACCTGGGTCCCGTCATGAAGACCCCAGTCAATGTAGCGGTCCTCCATGCGTGTGTTGGCCCGCCTTATGCCGACACCACCACCGTAGGTGAGGATGATTCGATGCTGCTCGCCAGAAAGGTTCTCCACGACAAGTTCGGACAGAAGGTCGCGCCGCATGATATCCCTCCCCTGCTTCGGGAGGGTGAACGTCCGTACAAGTCGCAAGGCGGGCGCGCCGTCCTTGTGGACGTCGATCCGGAACCGGACGGTCTGTGCGTCGGCCGTCTCTTCGACGGGGTCGACGTGCCATTTCCTGTCGCGAAGCGAGAGGACCACACTGTCTATGTTGATCTGACCGACTTCGAGGGAGCGGAACCGCCGCCCGTCGTCCCGTTCGATCATGGACAACAGTCGGTATCGCTCGTTGCTTCCGAGTGCTTCGGCATGATCCGTCATGGTCGCCGACTCGACGGATGCACCGACGTTGGATAGGTTCAGGTGCATCCGATACGGGCTCGGGGGTGCCTCCTCGTCGAGCCCGTTGGTCGGAGCCGACCCCATAACCAGCGTCTGCTCGGCGTCTGCCTCGATGACTTCGAATCCACCGGTCCCCTGTTCGTCGGGCTCGGATGTCCCGGACACATCAGCTACCGGCTGTGAGGAAGCAGTGCCGGGAGCTGACGGCTCACCGCCTGAGAGTGGCTCACCGGTGGGCGGAACACCCGACGTCTGACCTTGATCCGTCGTCGGCGCACGTTCGGGCGGCGCCTTAATAAGCTTGGGAAGAACCCACAAGATGAGGAAAACGACTCCGAGGCTCAGCAGAAGATTGCGAACTGTATCGTTCTGATTCATGAAAATCCATTGGACTTCGGGCTATTGGTCGATCCACCAGGCATCTCGCCTAGCGGGTATCGGATACGACTGGACAACCTCGCGCCGCGCCGACGCGTCAGCTGCCCGACCTTTTCCTGTGCTGCGGATGAAATCGGCACTTTGCCCATGCTCGATGTGCCGAGATCGACTCCGGCCAGAGACAAGTTATCGACCGTCGAAGAGGCGTGTCCCAAGGAAATCATCCAGCTCAGGCGTATCGTAGATCTTTCGTGCGGCCTTTTCGATGTCATAATCGAGCCGCACGTACTCGACGGTCACACAGTACTCATCCTCGCCGACTTCAGGCGGCTCGTAACCCTCCGGGGACTCACCCTTTTCGTAGAAAACGGCGTAGCACAGACGCGGGTCGCGGTCGCGCGGCTGCCCCACGCTACCGACGTTGATGATGGCCTTTTCGTCAGAAGTAATCGAGTAAATACCCATCTCCGGGAGCTCGTCCGGGGGATCGAAGCACGGATCGTCGAGGAACACACCCGGCACGTGCGTATGTCCGACAAGACAGGCCGTCTGGTGGTCCTCCAGACGCTTGAAATTCTCGAGAACCTTGCCCGGGTTCGTGTAGACGTCTTCCGGGAAGAGATACTCGTTGACCGGTCGTCGGGCGGAGGCGTGCGCCATCAGGATACGGTTCGCCTCGTACGTTATGGGAAGCCGTCCCAAGACCTCCCACCGCCGGTCCCGTTTCGCCTTGTCGGGCTCGTCCTCCAGTACCTGTCGAGTCCAGTATGCAGCCCGCTCGGCCCCGACGTTGAAGTTCGTCGGCTCGAAGAAGACGGCTTGGTCGTGATTCCCGCAGAGAAACATCTCACAGCGATCGATGATCATATCAAGGCATTCCGTCGGGCTGGCGCCATATCCTATGACGTCGCCCAGACAATAGACCTTGGTGATCGAACGCTGGTCGATATCCGCAAACACCGCATCCAGCGCTTCGAGGTTGCTGTGAATGTCCGAGATGACCGCGAACAAGACCTATTCCACTTCCCAGATATCCGCCGACCGCGGCTATCAGCACGTCCGAAGCGCCCGCAGTCGGCACAGTTACAAGGAATCGTCACTGTAGGCCTGAGGTCACGCCCCGTCAATGGCTGCCCTCAGCAGTCAATTGGCAAAGGACCGTGAGGTAATCGGCGGACACCAAGAAACCGTAGAGCAAGCCGTTATTCCTCGTCAGCGGAATGTTGACCTGCCGTTTTCCGGTGGCAGGTCGACTTCCCGGCGTGGCTGGGAAAACCACATGCCCTCGCCCTGATCGAGCAACCAGGTCCAGTCGGAACCCGTCATCAGGTTCATTGCAGAACTGATCCCCAAAATGATCCAAGAGGAGCGCACCACCGCATGTAATCCATGATGTCGTTTCGGACATATCCGGGTCGGCGGCACTTTCCGCGCAGCGGGTGAACGTCTGTCTCGCACACAATGCTTGATGCAGGGGAGCATCGCGCCGGGGAGCCACGAAGTCGTAAAGCGCCCCCCACCTGCTGTAACTGACACTGCAACCAGGATCCGGAGCTTCTAGAAACGTCATTATAGATTCGGGATTTCACTTGACTCCGACAGTTTGATCGTTCAGGCTTCGGTGGACGGGAGGCGCTCGGTCGCCGAGTCGGGGAATCCCGGACTTGCCGCGCTCTCGACATGTCGTGCGCGGGAAGGTGGGGATCGGTCCGCAAGCATGGGCCGTATGCGACCTGCCGGTCACGGTCTCCGTTCACAGTTCTTATGGAGGCAGAGCAAATGACGCGTTCACGCATTGTGATTGGGCTCGTTTCGATTCCGGTGTTGGCCGCCGGGCTTACGGCGTGGTTATCGATGGGCGATGTCGAGGCGGTCGGGCAAATTGCGCAACACCCCGCATGCGACCCCGCGAAGACGGGGTGTCCCGCGGGCGTATGCTGTGGGGATTTCACCTCGCAGACGAGCGGTGGATGCAGCACGGAACAGTGTTGCCCCGGCTCGGAGACCTATTGCTCGGGGCACGAGCGGGTCCCGAGCGACTTCCCATCCGTCCGGATCGACGGTAGTGGGTTTTGTCTCGTCGCCGCTCCAAACGAGGTCACGTATTGCAGGCATTTCGAATGCGAAGGCTCACTGCTTTGTCCCGTCGGGGATTGCACGGCATCTGTGGAACTGCACTATGTCACAAAAGGGCATCCACCAGTAGAAGGCGCACCTTGCCTGATCGCGCAGCAATAGGAAGGGGTTCTGGTATGCGCCTTGTCTCTGTAGTCATCGTTCTCGTGATCGGGCCGGTGGATGTGCGTCCCGAGTTGCCTGAGCCTCTACAGCGAGTCATGCAGTCCCGCATGGCGCAAACTTCGGAGATCGAATGGACAATCACATATTTACAGGGACGTGATGCGGGGCTGGTCGAGCGTCACATCACCCGGACGGCGGGTGACAAGTTATGGCAGGTCAACCTTGGGGACGAGAACGGCTATCACCGGATGGCCTTCCACAGCTCCCCGGCCGACGAGCCTGAGGAGGCCTTGCGCCGAGCCGCGATCCCCCGGGAGAAACTGGCCGGACCGCGACACGTCCTTCTTTACGAGGGTGACGTCTGGGGTATCAACCATGATCAGGGTGGCCGACCGCATCTCACTGGGTCCGCGATCCCCAACGATGATAAGTTTGCGTTCCGCCCGTTTGAGTTCACCACATCGGGGATCGGTCCATCGTATTTGGAACGCGGCGGCTTGTTTGGTGTGCATCCGGGATTGGTCGATGGCTTCGAGTCAGCCGAGTATACGGTCATGACGAGCGGCCACATTCAAACGATCACGGCCGAGTACAACGGCAAGACCATCGAGTGGCAGTTGGACGTGAAGCGCGGCGGCAATCCCGTGTATGCGGCACTCTACTCGGGCAATAGGATCCTATACGCTTCATCGACCGACCTGACGCAGAGAGAGGACCGGTGGTTTCCCAGTTCCATCAGCTATTACCTGAATGACGACCAGCATCCCCATAAGGTCATCGATTTCCAAAGGGTGTCCTTTGACCAGCCCGACCACATTCGGGATATGACGCCGAATGACATCGGCGTACTCTTTGGAACGCAACTTTTGGGGCCCAACGGAGTAAACAAATGGGACGGGACACGGCTCATCACGGGCGACGAGTACGACGAGCTGATCTACATCGACGGTCTGAGACCCCATCCATATGTCGTTGAGGACGTGGCCGAGGCGATGCACATGAGCGTCGAGGAATACCTCGCCCGGATGGACAGGACGATGGAGCAGCGGCGGGCAAGGTATCTCGAGGAGCACGGGGAGGCGCCGTGGCTGGCGAAGAAAACCGACGAGCCGGACCCGTGGGATCTGTACGTCGCCGAGTTCATCAAGAAGCACAAGCTGGACGAGCCGAGGATCAAGCAGGCGAACGAGGTATTAAAAAAGGCCAAGAAGCTCCGCGACTACCACCAGCGCAAGAACCGTAGCGATATCGCAAAGGCGCAGCGCGCGCGCGATGAAGAGAAGCTGGCTCACTACGAACAGATCTCGGAACGAATCTTTCAAAAGGTGCTCGTGCACAGGC
>JAUXGE010000292.1 GCA_030622435.1 Planctomycetota bacterium | reverse complement strand
TCACCCGATCCTCGAGCTCGTCAGCCGGGGGGGGAACATGGAATACGTCGCTCGTAAGCTCAGGCCCGACATCGATCTTCTCGTCGGATCGCCGGAGCCGCCCGGCCTGGGAAGGGTCGTCCAGTGTCTGATCCGTCACGAGCCGATGGATATCGAGGATCAAGTCCCGGCTCAGCGATTCATCCCGCAGCTTCCCGAGTCGCTGCATCGTGATGTAGTTGTTCAGGATCATGCGTTCACTGTGGTCACGCGGCGGCCGCCCGGCGCGGAGCATGTCCCTGGCGATTTCGCGCGTGGTGGCCGCACCTTCTAGCTGGCTGGACGTGATGGCCTCCTCGATCAGCGACCGCACCAGGTACTGGTCTCTCGTGTCCGGGTTCGTGATCTGGTCGGGCATCCCGATCTGCCCGCCAAACTGGAGGTCGATCTCGTGAAGCCGCTCCTGCGCTACGTCCGGAACGGCGAACCGGAAAGGGTTGCCCTGTACATCCTCAAGTGGAACAGACTTAAGCTGTGTGCTCCGCATGAACTTCAAACCGGCCCACCATTCCTCATGACTCAGGTCCTCCGGCGGCTGAAGGTGGCGGAGCTTGTCCCAGTGCACGTACCGGTCGGGTTGAGGTGGCTTCGATACTGCGGTGAAAACATCCGAGAATCGGCTACCGCCTACGATCCTGTCGAGCAGATCGTGAAAGCTCGGGGGCTTCTGGGGCATTTTCACGGCACGTGTCCTTAAACGGATCGTTTGCGAAATTCTAATTTCATTCTAATTCATTCCAAATTAGAATATCGAGCGTTCCACCTATCAGTCAACGTGCTAATTCTTGATATTTTAGAATGAAATTAGCAAATGGTTATCGGACTTCGAGCATGCATGTGATTGTGTGATACTCCAACTGGTTCCGCAATATATGCGGCTTGAGCAACATCCCGGGCTCTCGCAGGAGGTGTGACAGCCGCTCGAAAGGGAACCGGAATCGATGTCGCATGCGCGAATACGGACACCCGGCCACAGCTCGTAGATTCAGTAGGCACGCGTGAGCCGCGACCCCGGGTAGTAGTACCGCAGGATCTCTCCAGCACGTTTGCCGAGAAGAGCCTGACCTTGAGCGCCCCACTGGCAGAGCCCCAGGCCGTGCCCGAAGCCTCGGCCGTTCTCGAAAATGATCTCACGGCTTGTCATGCGGATTGAGAAGTCCGTGCTTCGGATCTTGGTGCCGCCCAGGGCAAGGCGGAACCGCTCGGCTAGCATATCGTGCGTCTCGCCACTCGACCCGGTCAACCGCAGCCGGACAGGGCGGTTGGATTGCGATCGCTCAATGATGGCGACGTCACGAATTCGACCCAAGGAGCGTAGCCCCGGATAGGAGGACACCAGCCGACGCCGCACCTCCTGCTCGCTCATTCGTACCGGCCCCCACCGGTACGTTCCCTTGGGTGCAATATTGCAGTAGTCGCATCGCACGCCGCCGGACAGCGGCTCGATGTCGTCCTCCGGCCCGAAGATCACGGCAGACTGAGACACGCCGCCGCACGCGGCGCTGTAATACGCACAAAAGAGCCGATCCTCGCCCCCGTCGCGCCAAGTCAGGACGAGACCGCTCGTGTGCTCGGCGGCCTCGGTCGCCCGTCGACCGGGCGTGTCCGTGCGAACGCCCCTGTAGACCTGCGAGCTCTGTGTCGCGACGACATCGTATGAGGCATCGTTTCGGCGCAGCATTTGAAAGAGGACGAACGTTCGAGCCGCAACCGCCTGTGCACGGTAGGCCTCGGTCTCGAAGGTCGGCCAGACCTCGTTAGCCACCACGCATGCAACGTATTGCTCGACGTCCACGTAGTTGATGACGTCAAGTTTCCCGGTCTCATCCGAGACAATTCGTAGTGCCCCGGGATAGGGCCGACCGGGTGACCACTCACCCTTCCGCTCGACCGATACTGTTACGACACCCGTCGACTCCGGCCGCACGACGATGACACGTTCGGGCCACCGTGCAACGCCGAGGACTATACCGCCATTGGCACTTGCGGAAACCGCGGTCCAATCCTCGATCGTGGCACTACCCAGCAACACACCTTCGACATCCTCGATCCGAAGGGGGCCGTCTGCTCGAATCCGGATTTCCCGAGTATCGGGTGCGATCAATACGCGAACGCTGCGGATGGGGCTCGGGCTTGCCGACGGTGAATCGGTGCGAGATGCCGGGCGGGTGAGCGAGAGAGTGCCGAAGAGCAGAATCGAGCCGGAAGCCAGAGCGATCAGATTCTCTCTGCGCAATCCGAGGAAGCATGGGCAGCAGCGTCGGCCCACGTTCCTGTTGGCGGCAAAGAAGGGCAAACGCCGGTGCCGGGATGGGATCGAGAACACGTGTCACTCCCCGGTCAGGCCACCCCCAGGAGAATTCCGACTGCAAATCCTCCGTAATCGTGCATGAGTCGGGCCAGCGGATCACGACGAACCGCAATGCCCGGGCTCGCCACCCCGCCTCAGTCGAGTGGACTTTGCATCGCCAATGCTTCCAGGTCCGGCTGGTTTTGCGACGCCGCCCCACCGGGTTGGCGCAGCGAGAGTCCGAAGCGTGTGAGCTGTCGTTTGATCTCGTTCAAGGAGGTTTGCCCGAAATTCTTGATGGTCATCAACTCCACCTCGGACTGCTGAGCGAGTTCGCCAATCGTCCCGATGCCGAGCCTCTGGATGGCCTTGCGTGATCGAACGGAAAGCTCGAGTTCCGCAACCAGCAGATTCGCATGCGCGTGTTGCCCCTCGGGCAAACCGACGGGCGTTGCGCAGACGGGCTGCTCGGCCGGTTGCAGCTCCTGCCCCAGCCTCAAGTTCTTCTGCGATAGCATCGCCTTGATCTCGTTCAAGGAAGTCTCACCGAAGTTCTTGTAAGAAAGCAACTCTGGTTCCGTCGTCCGCAGCAAATCGCCGAGCGAACGAATGTTCATCTGCCGCAAGCAGTTGCGACTCCGTACGCTGAGCTCGAAATCGGAAATCGGCATGTCGAGGACGGCGCTGCGCCGCTCCCACTCCTGCTGGGTGTGCTCGTCGTACATCATTGTGTACGAGCTGGCGACCGATTTGAGGAAGTGTTGGGCGCGCCTGTGGTTCGGGTGGTCCTCCAGCACGGTACGCAAGTAATCTTCCGCGTCTTCCAGGATTCCATGATCCTCGCAGAGCACCGACAGATTCACGAGCGCGTTGACGTGCGAGGGGCTGCTGGCGACGCACTGCTTGTACAGATCGATGGCCATCTCGTCATCGCCCATCCGATCGGCGATCCGCGCCGCGCGGAAGCAGGCCTCACTGTGATCGGGCTCCTCCTCCAAGACAGAGGTATACACCGCGAACGCTTGCTCGAGGTCGTGTTGCCGCTCGAGCACGTACCCCCGCAGAAACGCCACTTCGTTGCGGTTGTCCTCCGTCTCGGGCGTCTGATCCATCGCCGCCAGGGCCTCCTCGCATTGGCCCTTGCCGATCATCTCAGCTATCGTTTCCAGCGTCATCGTTTCCGTTATCATGGCCTATCGTTCCAGTACCCTATCGTTCAAACACCCGCCCCAATTGGCCGGTCCGTATCAGCGTCGAGAGGAGTCCTCGCCTCACGGGGGCGATCCGGCCTACACGGACCGTCTAGTCTAAGCCCCACGCCGGACACCCGCAACGGGTCCGCTGGCACGGCAGCGATTCCTCGCGGGGATCAAGACCTCGTCTGGGAACTGGATTTCGGAAAGTGCCCCAGTCTGTTGAAAAAAGTAGCGTCAGCCCTTATGGGTGACGAGAGGCTGCCTTATGCGTCACCCATAGGGGGTAACGCTAAAAGTCGGCGAACTAGCCCTTTTTCTCAACAGACTGCTAGCTCGGCGGGTTTGTATCGTTTCGGAACCAGACGATCGCGTCGTTGGTCAGCCCGGACGCATCACCTTGTGAGCGATCCAGCGTAGCCACCAGATCGTCCGTCCCGTCGCCGTCAAGATCGACGACAATGATCGAGTAAATCACCGTTGTGCCGGAAATCTCGGAGGGATCGACGCTCGGGTCGGTGGTTGCCGACCCGCCCGTTGTCGTATCCTGCCCGTCGTCGATGATCAGGTTCTCGATCCACTGATCGTATATGCTCGAAGTCGCCTGGGAGTCGAACCATGCCAGACCGCCGCCCGCAGCGGCGATGACTTCGGACTGACCGTCGTGATTCAGATCACCGATCGCCATCGCTTCCGGACTGTAAGTCAAGAACTCGGCCAGGGTGTACACCTGCCACGGTAGAGCACGTAATGGTTCCGTTGTCGGTCCCTCGGGTCCTTTGAGCCACTGGATCAGGCGGCCCGACGTCGAGCGGACGACTATGTCCATGATGCCGTCCTGGTCGATGTCGGCCGGTCGGATGATGTCGGCCCCGGAGCCGATCTGCCCCACCGTTCCCACCTGCCACACGGTGTCGGAAATGTGGAAGTCATCAGGCACATCCACTGCCGGGTTACGATACCAACGAATGTTCATGGTCTGGGCGATGGGGAACGTGGCCACGATGTCGAGATCGCCGTCGCGATCCACATCCGCCAAGGCCACATCCTTGATCATGCTCTCGCCCTTCGGGGTTTCATCGGGGATTCGCGTTCCGAACCATGTGCCGTCCCGAACGGGTCCCGGACCCATGTTCGTGAAGATGACCGCGTCACGCGTTCCTTCTCCGCAGGACGAGTTCCACGCCACCACGATGTCAATGTCTCCGTCGAGATCCATGTCCCCGACGGTCATGCTGCTGAATCCGCCGTTCTCCGGCCAGGTAAGATCATCACCGTAGCCCTGGAGGAAAGAGGCCTCGACCCGCACTTCCTCCCATGCAAGCGCCTGATTCGTCTGGTCCGGATCGTCCGGCCCGAAGTACAGGAGTATCAGGCCGCTGAGCCCCTCCTCCGGCTGCTCGCTGTCCAGGCAGCCGGCTCCATCGACGAGACTCTCCTTGACCAACACGGCGATGTCGGGGTGACCGTCCTGGTCGAAGTCCGCCACGGTGAGACCCGACACGGCAACGGTCGGGATACTCCCGGCAAGGGTGGCAGTCTCGAACCAGATGGCTCCGGTCTCGCTGCGACGCTGGAGATGGATCTGGAGCGGCTGCGACTGACTCCAGGCAGAGACTAGATCCATCAGTCCGTCACCGTTGAGATCGCCGGAAGCCACGAACTGTGGACCGGCCGTGTCCTCGCTGCGCGGATCGACCTGGATCGCGGTGAAGAAGCTCGTGGTGCGACCAGTGTCGAGGAAATCGTCGTCGGCACTACCGTAGCCAGTGTAGTCGTAGCTGCAGCCGACGAAAACCGCCGTGCCGATCATGCCCGGCAGTGCTGCCAACGTGAGTAGTCCTCTAGTTTTGCGAAATAAAGCGTTCATAGACCGCTCCCGAGGCCTGGTCCGCTGTACGGACCACCTTGGTGCCACCTTGATGACCTATCCGCGGAACGGGACCCCCCGTTCACTTGTTTCGGCGCGGACAGGCGCCGCTATGGTTATCGGCGCAATAGAGGGTCGCCTTTTGCAGCAGTTCCCACTGCGATCCGACGTCGCTTGTCCGATAACGAAGCCCGTGCAATTGCCGTGGGCGTGGTGCTGCTGACGCATGTCATGGAGCACGGGCAGTGCGGCAATGCGCGATGAGTGATATGGCCCCCGGGCGGCGTGGCACTGCTCGATGGGTGCCACGGCCAAGATTCGGAGAAGCGGGTGCCGTGGCCAAGAACTGGCGCAGCCGGGTGCGGCTATGCTCGTTGCCCCGTCCGTTGTGTGGAAGAACATGCCCGCGAAACGCTTGGGCACCCTGTGCCGGGGACGAGTTCTGCGGCCGATCAGTCCCGCGACAGTCATGGAGCGGTCAGGCCCATCGGGGTTGCCGCAATCGCCTGTGCATTGACCGCTCGTTATCACTCGCGGTTCTGATCGTGCCGCGCTTCCGGCAGTCTCACTGCTGACACAGCAGTGGCACACCACAACCGACACGGTGGTCGGCCGGGACATCGTGAACATCCCCACGCCATCTTGGCGGCGTGAGGGCACCCGCACCCTGCGCGCGGCAAGATGGGGCGGGAGCATACAGTCACACTTTCACATGGGTTCGTTTGGTATATTCATTTTTCATCTGGCTTCGTCCGGAGTGTTCGGCAGAGGTCGATGGGGCC
>JAUXGE010000371.1 GCA_030622435.1 Planctomycetota bacterium | reverse complement strand
TGCCCAACACCCGACCGCCGATCGACAATCCCGACACCCTGCGCCTGGTTCTCGAAAGAGCGCGCGACGCGAACCACTGCGACGTGGGGCCGGTCGCCGCGATCACACAAGACCGGGGCGGGGCCGAGATAACGGACTTCCGTGCGCGACAGAGTGCCGGTGCTGTGGCATTCAGCGACGACGGCGACGGCGTGGACGACGACGCGGTCATGCAGGCGGCCTTTGTCCGGGCAAGCGAGATCGGCGCCGTGCTCATCCAGCACTGCGAGTTCCGCAGCCTGTCAGCAGGCGGCGTGATGCACCTCGGCGATACGTCCCGCCGCCTCGGGTTGCCCGGACTCGACCCGCGTTCCGAAGAAGCCATGATTCGGCGCGATCTGGACCTCTGCCGCCGGACCGGTGCCCGTTATCACGTGGCCCACGTCTCCACCGCCCGCGCCGTCGAACTCGTCCGCAAAGCGAAAGCGGAGGGACTGCCAGTCACCACAGAGGTATGCACCCACCACCTTGTCCTGACGGATGAGGCGTGCGCCGACTCGGATCCCAACATGAAGATGCACCCACCGCTGCGCCCGCAGATAGATGTAGAGGCGTGTCGTCAGGGCCTTGTCGATGGCACGATCGACTGCATCGTTACCGATCATGCACCGCACACGACCGAGGAGAAGGCGGCCGGGTTCGCCAAAGCGCCGCCAGGCATCGTAGGGTTGGAAACAGCGGTCGGGGTGGCCGCCCGGGCCATGATCGAGACGAATCTCGCGGACTGGCCGCAGCTTATACGCTGGTTCACCACCGGGCCGGCGGCGGTGTTGAGCCTACCCGAGACACCGATCAGCGTCGGAAACCGTGCTGTTTTGACCCTACTCGACCCGAACGCGGCATGGACGGTCGATCCGGAGAAGTTCCTTTCGAAGGGTCGAAACACGCCGTACGCGGGATGGGCACTCCAGGGACGCGCGGTCGGCACCGTGCGCGGCAATCACGTCACGCTGCATCGACATGTCGCGCATGCAGACCGTCCAGCTTGACCAACGGCAACACCTGACCGACGAACGTAGTGGTGCAAAGGTTTCCCGGGAGCCGAATTCCACAGTCGAGGGCGACTGTGCCACACGGATGGTACATATTTGTCCGAATTGAGCCGGGAATCCTTGACACAGACTCGTTTTGTACTATATTGAATATAAGTAGCGTTGTATCCAAGCCCGGGAGACGTCCCATGCTCACAACTGATTCGCCGGACGGCACATCGATCGAACTGCTCAACCAAAGCGTCAGTGCCGTTGCCGATGATCGGCGCGCGTCCAGTCGTTCGGGGCGGAAGATCAACCTGACACTCACCGGCCTCGGCACGACACAAGGCCTCGGCTGCATCAGTGAGGATGTCAGCGAGAGCGGGTTGTACGTGCGAGTCCCGACCGGTGCGGGCCTCATGGTCGGCAGCAGAGTCGAGGTGCAGTTCGGTGACGAGGTGGAATCACCAAGCCCTTCCCGTTTCCGCGGTGAAACGTGCTTCGCAACGGTTGTCCGCACGAAGGCGCAAGCTCACGAGTCCGTACCAACCCTCGGCGCAGGCCTCCGTTTCGACCAGCCGTTCTACCTTTAGATCCACCACGATTGTTGAGGCCCGCAACTCAGCCAGCCCTCAATCCCCATCCGCATCCGCAGCGTAGCGGCTTCCTCTGAACTGTCGCATTTGTAGATCCGATCTCGGGAACACCTGAGTTGCCTTCAGGCCAGGCAGCCCGTTGAAGAAGTCGTTTCCCGTCGCCAAAGTGCAGCGTCACCTGTTGCAGGTGACGTCATACGAGCATCTTAGTCGCCCACAAGGGGCGTCGCTACATTACTCGACATGCTGCTAGGGAGTCGCAGAGGGCGCCGACCCCGCAGGTTCGAATACTTCCTCGAGGAGCCTGCGGAACTCCGATAGTTGCCGGATTGCGACGATTCTGCTTGACGCAACTTGGTTCACTGCGTTGTCAGCGCTTAACTTCCTGGCATTGTGAGATACTTCTTTCTTATCAATCAACCTTTGAATACGAGCACGCGCCAGAGCCTTCTCTTCACTGGTAGCCTGTTTATTGGCATCCATCAGACGTGCTCGGTTCTTTGCCCTGGCTATCTTACGATCGTGTTCTAATTCCCCTCCACGAATCGAACCGACCGCTCTATCTGCAGTTTCCGCATATTCAAATGTATCCTTGACAGCCTCGATCGCATCGCGCAGGGACAATCCGAGTTCCTCCAACTCCTCCGGTGGATAATGTGCGAACTCGGCGAGTGACTTCTTTCCTCGACGGGGACGCATGTGTCGCTTGAAAGCGCGCGTCTTGGCTACCGCCTTGAAATGAGCGGCATAGCGAACCCAATCGTCCACGAACTTGTCGCTTGACACCGGTTCCCGAGCGCGACCCCATTCCCACTCAACAGTCCTGGACCCGCTGTACGGATCGCGACGTCTCTGGGCCGTACGCGTCTGCTTTGAGAACTCCCGTTGCTCCGGTTCGAGAAGCCCCATGGCCGGCGCGATCAGATCTTCGAACGTATCATACATCTCGACCAGTTCCCTGGGGCTGGTAGTCGACTCGAAGATGATGCGCTTCACTTCATCTTTCGGGAAAGACAGCTTCGTGCCGTCGTCTGTCGTCAGGTCGACCCGGTCTTTGTGTTTCTTCGCTGTCCCAGAAAGTCTGCGACCATCCTTGAGGAGTACCTTGTCGGCAGACGCAGACTCGGCACCTAGTAGCACGATTAGTCCGAGCAATATGCTGGTCCTGAACATGGGCCACCTCCAATGTGATGAGTTCCAGTTGGCACCTTACGAATCCTACCAAGTACGAGTCCGCGCGCCCAACGGACCAGTGTCCGGTTTAGTTGCGCATTGGGGTCAAGAGCGACATCGGGGCTCCACGCAGCTTGGTGTTTGGGTCTATCAGGTTCGGAAGACGGAGTAAATGCGCTGAACAACTACTGCGAATGGATTCCACGCGCCGGTTCCGGCTATTCGAATTCCGGGCCGGAATTATAGTGGCCCCGTGCCCTCGAAAGCCGCATGCTATAGGAGTGCAGTGCCGTGTGGATCGAGGGACCAGACTGTCATGACCAAAGAACTCGAGATGCGAAAGAAACGTTGGCGCTGGCTTGTGCGTGGGTTGGCCGTCCTCGGCATCCTGGTGCTGGGGGTGACTGCGGTCTTCTACGTCCTGGCCAAGGGTGCCACAGCCGATTGGGAACGCCTTGCGGTCGAGCTTCGTGGAGCCGGTGAGCCGCTTACGTACGCGGAGATCGAGGCGTTACGCCCCAGATTGGCAGATGAAGAACGTGGCGCGTCCATGATAAGCCACGCCGCCGCCGAACTCCGCAAGATGGAAGACGAACCCAAGTCGCTCGTCTTTACTTTGGACAGCGAGTGCTCCGTGAACTTCGAGAAGGGCTTTTCCCGGGCATGCATCGAGCCTACGCAGCGCTACGTCAATGCCCACCGAGCTATTCTCGAAGGATTGGACACGTTGAAAGATCTTCGGACGGTCCGGTTCGGTATGGCGCATGTCGACATCATGCCAAACGCGTTGATGGAGTTTGCTGAGAGAATGGGTGACCTCCGCCAGCTCGGAAGACTGGCCAACCTCGATGCTCTGCTGGGCATCATCGCGGGTGATCCTTCCGCGGCCGCAGACGCAATCTCGCTCCAGCTTCGCGTGTCGGAGGCGTTGTCCTCCGAACCAGCATTGCTCCCATACCTGGTCACCCTGGCTATTGATTCTCTAGCCGCAAAGACCGCCGAAGGGCTCCTGCGAACCCACGAGCTTGATGTGGAAGTGCTCGAGCGCCTGCAGCGTGAATGGGAGCGGCAGGCTCGCAACCGGACCATGAAGTGGGTTTGGCTAGGGGAACGCGCGTATTTCATCCGCATGACCGACCAAATGCACATCCAGGGAATCATCAGTGAGGCAAGTTGCACCGCTTCGAATACTGGAGAAAGGCGTTGGAGACTGCCAAACCCGCTCGACTGGATTCCCTTCAAGGACGAGTGGTTTTTTCAGTCCAACCGCCTGGAAGGCGTAGTCCTACTGACCCGACTCGTTGAAGCGAGCGATGACACGGCGAAGCTGCTCGCAACGGCGATGCAGGAAAGAGCAGAACCACCAAATACTAAGCCGAGTAGCGAGCTGATCAGCATCATGGCCCCCAGTTCTATGAGGTCCATAGAACTGCACGCGCGAGGCCTCGCGTTCTTCCGATGCGTGCCGGTTGCCCTTGCGGCCGAGCGGCATCGGCTGTCCACCGGACGATTTCCGGAGACCATCGCTGAACTCGTGCCTGATTACCTCGCTTCCGTCCCAGACGACCCGTACGACGGGAAGCCGATCCGGATGGTCCTCAGAGACGAAAGGCTTG
>JAUXGE010000025.1 GCA_030622435.1 Planctomycetota bacterium | reverse complement strand
CGGAATTCCGACAGGATTGGGATTGAAACTGAGCCCGGAATCCCGGTATCATGGCTTCGTCGGCTTCCCTATCATTTCGGCTTTGTGGCTTCAGGGAAGGGGAGTCTTGAAAGGGGGTTATTTTATGACCGTGCACACTCGGTTACGCGTCTTCGGCGCCTTTCTTTTCTTGTACGCGCCGTCTTCTGCCTTGACGATCCCGGCGGCCGCTGGGGAGATCGCTCCCAGGCCTGCCGCAATCGAGCCGGCCCGGTTTGTGCCGGATCGTCTGATCGTACGCTTTAACCCGATGCCCGAGGAGGCCGCGAGACAGACGCGACAATCGCTTCCTCAAGTTAAACGCCTCAACAAACTTCTACCGACATCCCGTTTCCGCTCGACCGACTCACGCAAGGACGGTCCGAACCTGATCTACCTTGCGGATCTGGTTCCAGGGACGGATGTCTTGCTTTTGGCGCAGCAGATTTCGGCCATGCCCGGGGTTCGCTACGCCGAACCGGATTGCACTATCTGTCTTGACGACACATTCCCCGATGACCCGGACTTCGGCGAACTCTGGGGCCTGAACAACACGGGGCAAAGCGGCGGAATACCCGATGCCGACATCGATGCGCCGGAGGCATGGGACATCACGACGGGTTCGAAAGCGGTGATCGTCGCGGTGATCGACTCGGGCGTCGATTACATGCATCCTGATCTGGCGGCCAATATGTGGATCAACCCGGGTGAGAGCGGAGATGGGAAGGAAACCGACGGGATCGACAACGACGGCAACGGTTATGTTGATGATGTATATGGATACGACTTCGTGTACGACGATCCGGATCCTTCTGACACCTCCGGTCATGGGACGCACGTAACCGGCACGATTGCCGCCGTAGGAGACAACGCCACCGGTGTGGTCGGGGTCGCCTGGGCTGCAAGAATCATGGCCCTTCGGTATCTCAGTGCCTCCGGGTGAGGGAGTGCCAGCGGCTCGGTCGAGTCATTGTATTACGCTATCGAAAATGGCGCTCGCGTCGTGAACTACAGTTCTGGGAGCTCACTCTACAATCAGACGCTGTTCGACTCATTCGTTGCGGCGCGCGACGCCGGCATTCTCTGCGTAGCGTCGGCCGGGAACAACGCGGTTGACAACGACGAGACTCCCCATTACCCGTCGAGCTTCGACATCGAGAATGTCATCTCGGTCGCGAGCACGGACCGCTTGGACGCCATCTCCAGCTTCTCGAATTGGGGTGCCACGTCGGTCGATCTTGCCGCCCCAGGTTCGCACATCCTCAGCACGTTGCCGACGTTGGTAGAGCTGTTTTCGGAGGATTTCGAGGCGGTCACCTTGCCCGAGATCGGCGACCAGTTGATGCTGGAAGGGCCGGTGAATTACTGGGGAACCGTCGACAAAGGTATCCTCAGCACCTGGGCCCGAGGCGACGCGGAACAGTCCTATCCTTACCGGCCTGATGCGGACGGCTGGATCGTCACACCACCGTTTGACACGACCGAGCTGCGCGGCATGTCGCTCTCCTTCAACTTCCACTACGAGGTGGAGGAAGGCGACGATGCACTAATCGCGGAGGTCTGGGATGGTTCGTTCTGGCAGGAGATATTTCGAGTGTCTTCGAGCGAATGGAGCGATTCCTTCTGGCTGTCAATACGCGAGTTTTGGCACTACCAGAATCCTGCCATGCAGGTCCGCTTCGGATGGCAGACGGATGCTGATGGCAACGACTTCTTCGGAGCCGAAGTCGACAACATTTCAATATCTTACTGCGATGCTGACTACACCGGCGAAACGATATACGGAGTGATGAACGGCACATCCATGGCTACGCCGCACGTCACAGGCGCTGCCGCCTTATTGCTCGCGAACAATCCGGACATGTGTCTGACCGAGCTCAGGAACAGGCTGATATGGAGTGGGGACTCTCTCTCGGCGCTCGACGGACTAATAGTCTCCGGCCGGAGGCTGAATGTGTACACGGCCTTGACGGCGCCGTCTGATCTTGCCGTCCTCACGCCGAATGGCGGCGAGCATTGGGTGCTCGGGACAACCCACACTATCGCTTGGTCGGTCTTCGAGTGCGATCCGCCTGATACGGTTGATATACATCTTCTCAGAGGGTCGAGCGTTCACAGCCAGTTGGCCGACAACGCACCAAACAAGGGAATGTTTGTCTGGAGCGTTCCGGAAGGATTGCCAACGGGCGCGGACTATCGCATCCGCGTTGATGACGGAACCGGCACCGACGACAGCGACGCCGATTTCACGATCAGGCCTCGGATTCTTTACGTTGACGACGGTGCACCCGGTGAAGGCGACGGCATAGGCTGGGACTCCCCCTACAAGTACCTGCAGGATGCATTGTCCGCCGCAGTAGCTGGCGATGAGATTAGAGTCGCCGGAGGTACGTACAAGCCCGACCTGGACGAAGGGGGAGCTGTAACGCCCGGCGACCGCAGTTCTACTTTCCAGGTCCTCGGAGGCGTGGAGATCTACGGCGGGTATGCGGGCCTGGCCGATCCCGGTGCCCCCGATCTGCGGGACGTCAGCCTGTACGAGACCATCCTAAGCGGCGACCTGAACGGAGATGACGGCCCCGCTTACGTGCAAGAGTTCGCGGCATGCTACAGCGGTTCCGGTGTGGCACCCCAACCCGCGTGCCAGGACTTTGATTCCCAGGCGGATGACGACGTCGACGGAGAGGACCTTGCCGGCTTCTTGGATGTCAACCATTATTCAGAAAACAGTTACCACGTAGTCACCCGGAGCATTGCGGGCCCAATAGCGGTTCTCGATGGTCTCACTGTTGAGGGCGGCTGCGCCAGTGACCAGACCTCTTCCTTAGGCGAGGTCGGCGGCGGGATGTTCAACCCATTGGACAGTAGCTCGACGGTGGTCAATTGTACGTTTCGTGGCAACGCGGCTCTGTCCGGCGGCGGCGGGATGTACAATCGGGCCCGCAGCAACCTGACGATCACGGGATGTATGTTCAGTGGGAATGCGGCCGTCGAGAAGGGCGGCGGGATACTCGACCGGTCCACCAGCCTGACGCTGTCGAACTGTGTGTTCAATGGGAACTCCGCGGAATTCGGTGGCGGGTTGGAGAGGTGGGGTTCCGTGAGCGACCCGACGCTGACGCTGACGCTGAGTAAATGCACATTCTCCGGCAACGCTGCCACCATTGGTGGCGGTATTAAGATCTACGGCTACGTGACGCTGAGCGACTGCGCTTTTCATGGAAATATAGCCACCGGTGCCGGAGCCAAGGGCGGGGGGATCGACGCAACGATCAACCCAACCCTGACCAACTGCATGTTCACTGGCAACTCCTCACCACGTGGGGCTGCGATGACCAGCCACGGCGGCAGCCCAACGCTCACCAATTGCACGTTCTGCGCCAATTCCGCCACCTCGATGGGTGGCGGCATCTACAACATCGAGGCCAGCTTCCCGACAATCACGAACTGTGTCTTCTGGGGTGACACCCCGAATGAATTCTACAACACGCCTGACTCCGCTTTGGTAGTCACTTACAGCGATGTGCAGGGGGGCACCGGGCAGTCGTGGTTCGGGATCGGATGTATCGACGCGGACCCGCTTTTCATCGATGCCGACGGGCCCGACGACGTTCCCGGTACCATGGACGACAACGTACGTCTTTTGGCAGGTTCGCCGTGCATCGACACTGGTGACGATTCCTCCGTCAGTGTCTCCGAGGATCCTGACGGAAGTCCCCGTATCATGGATGGCGACTCTGACGGCACGTCCGTGGTGGACATGGGTGCGTACGAGCATACGCCGGATTGCAACAACAACGGCGTTTCAGACAACGATGACCTCGCAGCCGGAACAAGTCCGGACTGTAACACGAACGGCGTGCCGGACGAGTGTGACGTCAGCGATGGTGCCAGCCTCGATGAGAATGTGAATGGTATTCCCGACGAGTGCGAGTGCCTCCCGTCCTCAGCGGCCGAACCGGAGCTGCTCGATCTTCCCGGCAACCCCGTCAGCCAGAAGGTCCGTTACCTGTCGTTTGCCGCGGGCGACGCCGGTTGGTCGCAGGCGATTCGCGTGACGTTCGCCGACATCCCATCGCCGTACGAACACTGGATCGGGACGCAGTTGTGGGTCCAACAGCCGCAGGAGTACTGCGAGAACTCCGGCACGGCTCAGGGTAGTCCGTGCCCGACGACGGTTGGCGACCTCCCGAGCACAACCTTCTATGGCGCCACCCTCGGCTGCGATCCGTACTGGTTCGAGTGGACGCCGCGCGGCCTCGTGCACGTCTGGAACGAAGGGATCGTTCCGGGCGGTGTTTACCATGTGCAGGTCGTTGACGCCCCGTGCTCTACGGAGACGGAGGAAGACTACTCGGTACCGCTGATCCTGACACAGAGCAACTGGGCCGATCTGGTTCAGAACTGCACGACCACACCCTGTGGGCCGCCGGAAGGCAGCACGGGCATCGTCGATGTCACGGCCGTTCTGGACAAGTGGAAGAACCTGCCGGGGAATGTCATGAAGGTGCGTGCCGACATAGAAGGCTCACCGTCCGGGGATCACCGCGTTCCGAACCAGACGATCGACATTACGGACGTGACGTACTGCCTCGGCGCGTTTCTGGGTGACACGTACCCGCCCCCCGGCTTCCCGCCGCCGCGTGACCCGCCGACGTGCCCGTAGTGGGTGCGGTTGACGTGGTCAGTACGCCCACATGAACTGGGAGCCTTGAGTAGTACCGCAGGATCTCTCCGGCGCGCTTACCGAGCAGGGCCTGACCTTGGGCACCCCATTGGCACATGCCCAGGCCATAGCCGAGCCCCGACCGTTCTCGAAGGAGATGTCGCGGGTGGTCACGGGCCTTTGACCGGCTCGTCGTTAAGTGGTTTCCCATGCGTCGCGGCAGCGGCGTACAGGTCGCTCCATGCTTTTCGCAGACGGATGCGTGCAAGTGCGAGGTTGGCTTCAGCCTCGATGTAGTCGCGTTGTGCCTGGTTGAGACGGGTGAGCGTCTCCTTGCCGGCTACGTAGGCGGCCTGGACGATCCGGCGGTTCTCGAGCGCAGTGTCCAGGCTCTCCCTCCGCAGGCGAATCTGACCCTGCGCATCGGCAAGGTCAATGATGGCCTTTCGTACTTCGGCTTGGACGGCAAGTCGTTGACCACGAAGCGCGGCAGCCGCCTCGGCCCGAACGCTCTGGGCAAACCGGACCTTCGCCCGGCGAGCGCCGCCGGTATAAAGATCCCATCGGAAATCCAGCGCGCCTGCGGTGGATTGATCCTGACGGCTGTATCGCAGGTTCGAGCTCCGATCGAAGCCCCAGGAGCCGCTGAGGGAAACCGTCGGACTGTACAAACCTTCCGCCGCCCGAACATTCTGCTCCTCACTGCGGAGGATCGATCCGAGTTGCCGCAGGTCAGGCCGGCTGGTCAAAGCCAGTTCGACCCATGGCTCCACATCTGGAACGGTCATATCCTCGGCTGATTCTTCCGCAAGGGGCGAGAGCTCCAGACCCGGTGGAAGCATTACGTCACCCACTCCCATGAGTTCCGCAAGGACAACCCGACCCGTTTCACGCCGACCGACGGCTTCGGTCACGTTTGCACGTGCGGCCAGCGTCCGGATACGGAAGTTGTCAACGTCGGACTGGGATGCTCGGCCGGCGTCTCGCAGCTTCTCGGTTTCCTCGAGCTGCTCCCGGCTGAAGTCCTCGGCGGCCTTGGCGATGCGCGTCTGTTCCAGGGCAAGCTGGACCTGATAGTATGCGGCATCGATGGCCTGTACGATAAGCCTCTCCACATCCGCGAACGACTCGCCGGCTGCTCGTTGCAGATGTCTTGCGGAAAGAACCTGGGACTTGCGCACGAATCCGTCGTACACCATCCACGTGGCGGCCAGAGCTGATGAATGCTCACTGTAGGGGTTCGAGTCGCCGACCAGTTCGTCCCCTCCGAACAACGGGCGCCGAAGTGCGTTGATGATGGTCGTGACGGCCCACGTTTCCGGCTCGGTATCGACATCCGTCGGGACCGACTGTGCCGGTTGGAGCAGAGTGTTGAGCCGATTGCGGCTCGACGGCGTATGAAAAGTTCTGGTCGATGTGTGCGTCAGCGCTACCGTAGGGTACAGCCGGGCGCGAGCATCGTCGATCCTCGCGCAGGCGGTCTCGAACCTCGCACGGGCCGCGTGGACGTCGGGGTTGGCTCGGACGGCCATTCGGCGGGCAGCCTTCAGTGTCAAGATACCGGCACTATCAGAATCATCCGCAGGGGGCACGAGGCCGTCTACCTGGGCCGTGTCCCCCGTTTGGCGCGAGGCGTTCCCGGTATGGCCTCCGGTTTCTTCGGCTTGAACTGTCGCAGGGGATTCATCATGTAACACGGTGCTAAGATGCCGTCCGTCGAGAAGGTACTCCGCGGGGGTATATCGGTGAGTGCCGACTCCGTATTCCCCGTCAAACTGCGCCTGGCACCCTGCACAGAGCGCAAGTGCACACATCGACATGGCGGCGCGCCGTGACGAAAGGACCGGCCGCGCGATTCGGCGCCGACGATCATCTCCATGAAGGCTTAACACTCGAAACGGCTCCACATGCATCATACTCTCCAGTCCCACGAGCGGCGGCGTCTCAGATCCTTCACCCGGCGCATATCATCAAGCCTGGCAGCCGCGCCTCATGCCGCCGGCAGTTGTTCAGCCGTTCGCTCCCGGCCGGCCTCTTCCACCAGCTCAGGCGCCGGATAAGGACCACCGTAGCGAAGCCAGTGGGCGAATCGCCGCACGTCGTTGAGTGCCAGGTAAAGGGCCGGAACGACGAACAGCGTCAGGATCGTCGAGAACGCCAGCCCGAAGCTCAGCGAAACGGCCATCGGCTTGACACTCTGAGCCTGGCTGCTTCGCTCCAGAAGGATCGGCATCAGCGCCGCTACCGTCGTGATGGAGGTCAACGTCACTGCGCGGAACCGCAATTCGCCCGCGGCAAGAACGGCTTCACGCACGCCTTTGCCCTCTCGAATACCCCGGTTGACCGCGTCGAGCAAGACGAGTGAATCATTGACCACGACACCGGTAAGCGCGACGGCGCCGAACATGCTCGTGATGGTCAGGTCGAAGCCCAAGAGGGCATGCCCGATCACCACGCCGATCATGCCGAAGGGAACGGCTGACAGGATCACCAACGGCTGGAAATAAGATCGGAGCATGGCGGCCAGGATCGTGTAGATCCCTATCATCGCGAGGATCAGACCGTCGAACAAACTGGTGAGCGATTCGATGGCAAGCTCGCGGTTCCCGGCGATCGCGTAAGTCAGGTCGTTGTAGTCGCTCACGACGTCATCCAGGAAGCCGACCTCGAGGGCTTGCAGGATCCGTTCGGCGTTGGCTCTTCGGTCGTCGACGTTCGCATGCACACGAATGCGACGCCGACCGTCCTGGTGCATTATGTAGGCGTGGCCGCGAGACCAGCCCACCGATGCGACTTCGAGGAACGGCACATCGTGCCCGGTGGGCGTCTTGATCCTCACGTTCTCGAGGTCCGTGATCGACCGGCGCTCGTTCAGGGGGAAGCGAACGCGAACCTTCACCAGATCCCGCCCGCGCTGAAGTCGAACTGCTTCCCCACCGTAGAAACCGTAGCGCAGTTGGCGCGCAACATCGTCCAACGTCAGGCCCAGGGCACGAGACTGCGGTTTGAGCGACACGTGCAATTCTCGTTTGCCGGGGATCAGGTCGTCGTGCACGTCATACACACCGTCAAACTCACCGAGCTTGGCTTCGATGCGACGGGCTGCGTCCGACATGTCGTCCAGGTCGTAACCGAACAGCCGGATTTCGATCGGACTACCCATCGACCCGATTGACTGGCGCGACAATGTCACCTGCGTGGCATCGTGTATCGTACCGATCAGCTCGCGCCAGCGCTCGATGATGTTCTCATCGCGAATAAGACGCTCTTCGGCGGGCATCAGCTCGACACAGACCTCACACAGGTTGTTGCCGCGAACGGACATGAAACCCACGAACTCACCGGTTATGGAGTAGACACTCCGTACGAGGTTCCCCTCTTTCGCCGGAATCAGCGATGGATCGTCATTGAGCTTCCGCGCCGCCTCCTCCAGTTGGTCCACGGTCCGCTGTGTGACCGCAATCGGCGTACCCTCCGGGAAACGGACACGCCCGCGAAGGATGTTACCATCCTCCTGAGGAAGCAGCACGAACGGCGTGCGCCCGCCCAGCGCGAGACCGACCACGACAAGCAAGACCGCGACGGCCGCCGAGAGCGTGACGGAACGATGCCGCATCGCCAACCCGTAGACCGGTCGATACCAACCCGTGATCACCCGGTTGATCGCAGCCTCGATCCTCCTCCGAACACGGTTCGGTTCCCGGCGCCGCGCTGCAACACCCGGTGGATCGCGCCGGCACAGATGAGACGGCAGGATACCGAATGCTTCGACCGCCGAGGCGATGATCGCCGCGATCACCACTACCGGCAGGACGTGAATGAACCGCCCCATCACGCCGACCACATAAAGCAGCGGTATAAACGCAATGATTGTCGTCACCGATGCCCCCAACACCGGCAGTGACATCCGATGGGCACCTTCAATCGACGCTAACTCCAGCACATCGCCTGCCCGGCGACGGGAATAGATACTCTCAGCGATCACGATCGCGTCGTCGACTATGATTCCCGATGCCATGATCAGCGCAAACAGCGAGATCATGTTCAGCGTCTGACCCGAGGCGTGCATTATGATCAGGGCACCACCGAACGAGACCGGAACGCCCACAGCCACCCACAACGCCGGTCGCAATTCGAGAAAGAGTGCAAGAGTGACAAAAACCAGCACGACCCCGCACAGGCCGTTGCTCACCAACATGGAGATCCGGCTGTTGATATCTCGCGATCCGTCCGCCCAAACGGACATGTGAATGCGATCAGGCAGATGCGGCTCACTTCCCGCCACATACTCACGCACAAGACGGGCTATCTCCGTGGCATCCTCCGACGGTGTCTTGAAGATCTGAACGACTGCCGCGGGTTGACCGTTGAACCGACCACGCACGACGGCTTCCTCGAAACCCTCGCGGACCGTCGCGATGTCCCCGAGGCGGACCGCGGCGTTACCCTGCTCCAAGATGACGAGGCTCTCATACTCGAGTGCAGAGTATCTCTGCCCGGTCACGCGCAGCGTAAACTCCTCATCGGCCGTGCGAATCGTACCCGCCGGCATGTCCAGGCTGCTTCTGGCGACAATGGCCATCACCTCTGCGAGGGAGAGGTTGTAGGCAAACAAGGCCTCTTCGGATACTTCGATGGTTATCTCGTCGTCGCGAACCCCGGACAGGGCAAGTTGCGATATTTCCGGCAGATGCTCGAGGTCGTCCTGGATATCCTGTGCGTAGTGTTTCAGCGTGCGCTCGGGGACGTCTCCGTAGATCGCCACGTTGATGACCGGGACGCGGATGACCGTCTCGTGCACGATGGGTTTTTCGGTCTCGGACGGGAACGTCGTGATCTGACCGACGCGATCCTTGATGTCGTCAACAACGGCCTGTACATCTTCGACATCGTCCAGCAGAGCCACCCAGACGGTGCCGAGGTTCTCCTGCGCCGAGGAGGAAATCTCGCGGACACCGGCAAGACCCTGGACGGCCTCCTCGATCGGTGTGCAGACCGCCCTTTCCACGTCCTCCGGGCTCGCGCCGGGGTAGACAACCTCAATGGCAATGTGGTCGAGGGAGAACTCGGGAAATGCCTCTCGGATCATGCGGCGTGCCGAGAACAAACCGCCGGCAAGCATCCCGACCATCAGGAGGTTGACGAAGACGGGGTTGCGGACGCCACCCGCGATGACGCCGCGGAGCAGATGCATAGCTAGTCGCCTCTGCGGAACGCCCGGAGCTGGGCGAGAACGCTCGGCTGAACATCACGCAGCCTGAGGCAACGGGAAGCTCCGGATTCTCGAGTCAACCGGAGTTCAGCTCCGGTCTGGATCGCCGGTTCGTCCAGAACCGATGCGACCCGCTCTTCACGCAGCCGTACTTTCATGCCGACCACGGGTTTTACCAGGGGGGATAAGACGATCTGCTCGCCTCGATGCAGCTCGCATACCTCCACACCCTCTCGCCCCGTATACTCGACGAGGACATCATCCCCGATCGATCGGAGCATCGGCACCTCCCGCCGTCCGAGCCGCCCGACTCGCGGATCAGCAGTGGCGGGGTCGGGTTCGAAGACGTATACCCAGCGGTTGTCGTAGATCACGTGTCGAGGAACCAACAAAGCTCCTTCCAACGGCTCGGCGGGCAGTTCCGCTCTACAGTGCATCCCGATGGCCAGGCTGGGGCCTGTCTCGTTGCTTCCCGTGCCGACCGTGGCCTTCATTTCCAATTCGCGGACTTCCACGACCAGCCGTGCCGTTCGAGTTGCCTCGTCGACCCGCTCCAGCCGGGTCACGTGTCCGCGCCAGACAAACTCCTGCCCCTGCAGAGACCAGTGCACCGTGACGGCAGGACCGGCCACCCCTTCGGCATGCTCCAAAGCCTCGGGACGAATGGCCTCGTCAAGCCATCGCAGCTCTCGAGGATCGATCCCGACGGCCAGCTCGAATGCCGACATGTCGGTCAGCGTCGCGATGGAAAAGTGCGCGGTAACCACCTGTGACTCGTACGCCGTTACAACCTCCACCCTCGCCTCGAACGGGCAAAGGATCGTCGTGCTCTCCACATTGTGCATGGCTTGTGTGTGTCTGGCACGGGCGGCATCGAGCTGCGCGAGCGTCTCCGTCTTGATGTGCGGAATCACGGAACGCCGGCTACTGAGGTCGATCAGCGAATCCTTGCGGGAGAGAACCTTCTGGTGAAGCATATCGAGGTCGCGCTGGGTGCCGACCCTCTCCTGCTCGTAAAGCTGCTTGGATGTGTCGAAATCGTTCTCGTCGATTGTCAGCATCTGCCGGGCGTTGGCGATCCGCTCGTCGAGATTCGCAATCTCCTGATCACTTCGTTCGAGCGCCGCCTCCAATTGGCGGATTTCAGCCTGAGCCTGGCGGAGCCGTGCTTCGTAAATAGTCGAGTCTATCGCAAACAACAGCTCACCCTCCGGGATAATCTTGCCCGGGGCGAGATCCTCGTGAACCTGCAGGAGCTTGCCACTGACCTGCGGCACGATTTTGACCTGGTGCTTCGCGCGGACGGTTCCGTGACCGACTATGGGCGTGGTCTCGACGCTCGGCGCGACGGGAACCGCTACCACTTCCAGGATCCGCGCGAAACCGCTTCGGCGCTCCGGCATCGGCTTCGTGCGTATCAGCCATGCGCACGCCAACCCTCCGACGGCGAGGAACGTGGCCGCCAGGATCAAATTGATGACGTTACGCATCCGCTCCATCGAGTATTGATCAGACATCTACTAAGCCGCTGGGTTTCGTTTGGTCTGCACGATAACCGCGTTCGTCCACAAACCACACCGTGAGGGTATTGGTGCGGCATTGTTTGGATTATCGCCCCCGTGTCAACAGGGAAACTCCGAACGCGCATGCCCAAGCAAACGCCGCCTTCCGCCTCGCCGCGATTTGTTGGCGAAGCCCGCAGTCGCACCGCTCGCACGCAAGCCGAACTTTACATTACATATCGGATGTTTTGCCTCTCGCAACCCATGATAGTTTTGGGAGACACAGCCGATTCTTCTATGGGCGTACTAAATGCATTACTGGTTTAATGCCGTATTCTTCGTGTCATCACCCCAACCCCTTTGAACCGGGTTACAGTTGCAGGCCCGCCCAATGGTGTTCATGAGCGCGGGCGTTATAATCTCGCCGGGCTGACGAACAAAGCGAGATCTCCTGTATGTTTCAAAACTACCAGATCGCCTATCTTCGTAAGAACGTGAAGGTGAAAGAGGCGCGCCCGTTCAGCTTTCTGCGCGAAACCGTGGCCTACGTGCTATCCCAGTCGGCACGGAAGATTCCACACGCTGCGGCAATCGCCCATTTCGATGTGACGCCACTTGTGGAGTATAGCAAAACTGGAGCCAAAGCCCGCGGACAACAGGATAAACTGGAGTCGAGAGAGTCGCGGACGCGGCGCGCCGTACGGCGCGTCTACACGGCATTCTTTGTCAAAGCGATTGCCCATTCGCTACGTCACGTCCCAGAACTGAACGGTTTTCTCGACTATGCTCCCTTGAGGACCGGCGGAACTCTTTATATAGCGGAAGATATCAACGTAAGCCTTACAGTCCATACGAAACACGGTGTTCTGAGGCCTATCATCCGGGATCCGCACAAAAAAGACCTGGAGACGGTGGCCAACGAGATGCGGGTTCTGGTTCGCAAGGCGCGCCGCACGGACCCGGAGGAACTGTACCGAGAAGCGGGGCGTGCTTATCTGAAGTCAGCCCTCCGTCAGCTTGACATATCCGGGTTACCTGCCCTGTTCACGTGGCTGCGGTCGAGACTGCGTTCGAACCAGCCCGCCCCAGAGCTCAGGGATGTTCCCCACGAACAGAGACTACAAGTCACCGATATTCTGGGCGCGACCTGTACGGTCGCGAGCATAGGCATGATGATGTCCGGGCACCAGACGGTTACCGTCATTATCCCGCCGGAGGTGATGATGTTCGGGATCGGGGATATCCGCCTGGTTCCGTGGGTTGTTGACGGCGAGGTTGTTCCGCGCCAAGTGATTACCGTTGCGGCGACGATGGACCACAGAGCCTTCGACGCAGGCCAGGCGTTCCCCGTCTATCACCACTTCAAACGATACCTCGATGATCCCGCTCTGATCTATGAGTGGAAGCCAGGCGACGAGATTTAAAGCGTCCAACAGAACGAGCCGCGGGCTTGAAGCCAGCGCGGAGCGTTGACGACCGATGGCCCCACGTAGCCCGATCAGATGTTCTCTGAAGGTAACACATCAGCCGTTTGCAATGCGTGAGGGTCGGGGCCACAGAATGTCAAGATAGGCAAACTTGCGTACTCTCCTTGGCGTTGGTATGTAGACCAGCATGCAGCCAGGGAAGGCGAAAGGGAGTGCGGCAGAGACGCTTGTGCAGCGCGCAGTGCGCGGCGAGCTGGATGAAAAGCCAGGTATTGAAGCTGTGCAAGAAGTGCCCCGAGCCTGTAACGTTGGCTCTGCTGGCAGCGGTGAAGCGCATCACCGAGCGGGAACCATTCCAGGCACCGCCCCTACTCGGGCGTCCGAAAGAAAAGCGTCATTTCGCTGCGCACGGGACGCAACCGACCGAAGAGGGCCAGCCAGGCGGCGCTAGGGGTCAGCAGCCGAAGGGACCAACGTGGGGGCTCAAACGCCAGATCCAGCGTGTTGTCGAACAGCCCCGCGTAGTGGTACCCGAACCTCACGTTGATCCCCGGCGTGAACGTGTCGGCGTAGGCGGTGTGGTAGCATCGCTCCACACACAATCCTCGTGTCCGCGCCAGGGCGCGCAAGGCCGCCTCTGACAAGACATGGACGTGGTACGGCTGATGGAGGGAATGCACGTACTGGCGCGGGTGCGTCAGATCAATCGCTTCGGCGTTTGGGGTACCGATGCAAATCAGACCTCCCGGCCTGGTAAGCGACGTAAGCTCGTCGAGCAACTCCGCGGGCTCCTCCACATGCTCGATCACGTCCTGAACGACAACAAAATCGTACTTGCGCTGGAGCGTCGCGCGGTCGCCATGCCCCGGCGAGTACGCGTCAACACCCCTGGCGCGTCGGTATCCCTTTGACCGCAGCCAGTTGACAAGCAGCCCGGACCCACAGCCGTAGTCAAGCAGTTCGTGAGATCGCCTCAAGCCCGCCGCTTTGAGTCGACGCAGATATGCCCGGCTGATCAGACGCCACACGAAATTCACGTGTTGCTTCTGGAAGGGGTACCCATCATAGTAAGGATTGAGGTCCAGAACATCCCGTGAGTGGATGCTTCGACAGTTGCGGCAGCGCCAGACGACGAACCGCTCTGCGGCAAACCGGCGCACGTTACAGTTGATCTCCACGACCTCGTCGGCTTCGTCCAGCGAGCCGGGATCATCGCAGAGATTGCAGCTCAACCGGCAAGCGGACGCCATTCCAAACGCCTCCGGCATCCTCTTTCAGGCGCGAGATGCCTCGCCATGTACCGGCAGCGCCCAGGCTCTAGTGCGCGAAACACCGGTGAAAATCCATGAATCGCGGCAGCACTTGATCCATGCTCAGTTGCTCCACGAAGACTCGAGCGTTTCGCGCGCACTTGTCGTGATGCTCCTTGTCCCGCGTCAGAGAGACACAGAGACCTGCCATGCTTGGCAACTCCTGCTGATCTACCACATCGACCCCGTTGCCCGGAGGGATGCGCCCGACAGAATCCTGCGAACGAAGCGCCACCGCCGGCAGACCTGACGCCATCGCCTCGACAAGCGACAGGCTGAAATTCTCCGCCAGGGACAGTTTCACGAAGACGTCGGCCTGCTGGTACGCCCCAGCAGTTCCTCCCCGCCGAGGAGAATGCCGGCGAAGACTAAAATCGTCAGAGTCCCACTGGGGTCCATCGCGTCACAGTGTATCAGAGGCGGCCTGCCCCGCCTACCCGCTTGGACCGGGCCGCGCCGGAGAATGAGTGATTTCGGGCACGACTTGACGGATCCTGTGTGTGGACCGCGTTACTTCCACGATCCGCCCGGGCGGTCCGCCCTTCGTCACTGCGACCAGGCAACATTCCATGCTGCTACTTCTCCAGCACCCCTGCTCGTGCCACACGCCCGATTACCGCTACCACAAGGACAACGCATGTTCCTCGCGTTACGCCCCGCTTGACCGGTGAGACCGGTTTGCCTTTAGCGGTGCACCTTGCGGTCTCTATGCTCCCAAGCATCACTCAGAGCTGTTCATAGTGAACCAAGCGTCGCGTAACGAACTCGACAACACGGATGGACCATCTGCGTGGTATCAACCTCGCGAGGAATCCCACCAGCCCGGCAACGTTCGGGGCTATCACGGATTTCCTGCCAAGCTTCTTCAGCGTCAGGGCAGCCACAGACTCCGGGCAAGCAGAGACTTTCCACATTCGTGTGCAATCTTCCCCAGAGAGACCGTCCGCCTTGAAAAAATCGGTCTTCATCCCGGCTGGGCACACAGTAATCACATCGACCGACGTCTTTCGCAATTCGCCCCAGAGCGATTCGCCGAAATGCAGGTCGAAGGCTTTCGAAGCGCAATACGTCGCCTCAAACGGGGATGAAATGAAGGCTTGAAGCGAGGCGACCATTATGATTGCGCCGGCATTGCGGGCAAGCATCTGGGGAAGAAACGCACGAGTCAACACGACCGGAGCCAGGCAGTTCAGCTTGATTATCTGCGCAATGCGCTTCGGGTCCCGGGTAGCAAACGCTCCCCCGCACCCGATCCCGGCATTGTTGACCAGGATGCCAACGGGGATATCCGCCGTGAATGCCTCGACGCGCTCGAGAAACCCATCGTCCGCCAAGTCTTGCTCCAGGGTCCGACAGCACACAGAATGCTCCGCCGATAGTTCACGCGCCAACGCCTCGAGGCGCTCCCCTTCGAGCCCGACCAAAACACAGTCGATACCTTCGGCAGCCATCAGCCGGGCGAATGCGCGCCCGAGGCCCGATGACGCACCTGTGATCAGTGCCCATCCACCGTAGCGTTGGAGACGGCTCATGCTGTTGCACCAGTTCCTTTGACTCGATAGACTATACACATGCCAAGTGCCAAGGAGACCCGCTCAGGGTGAACGAAGGAGACGCTCACCCACACCGAGATCTCATAGCGCTCAGCGTTCGATCAGGAATCCTGTATCATAGTGGCCATGAATCGGAAGTCGATTGCGTGAGTGGAAGACGGTGACCTCGGAACGAGGAGTAGTCATTACGGGTGCTTCGAGTGGGATAGGCGAAGCGTGCGCCCTGTTCCTTGGCAACCTCGGCTACCGGGTGTTCGCCGGTGTGCGCAGGGAGCGCGATGGCGAAGCCCTGAACCGAATGGCATCAGGCCGCGTCACCCCGATTCTTATCGATGTCACTGAACCCGATTCGATCGCGTCTGCCAGGGACTTCGTATGCAGCCAAGTTGGCCCGGCTGGCCTGGCTGGCCTGGTGAACAACGCGGGCATCGTCGTGGCCGGTCCGCTCGAGATCCTCCCAATGGCCGCGCTCCGCACCCAGTTCGAGGTGAATGTGCTTGGCCAAATCGCCGTCACGCAGGCGTTTCTCCCCCTCTTGCGACAAGGCGGAGGCCGTGTGATCAATATGGGTTCCATCAGCGGGAAACTGGCCTTGCCGCTCCTCGGGCCTTACGCGGCTTCGAAGTTCGCGCTCGAGGCAATCACCGATGTGCTCCGTCTGGAACTACGACAGTGGGCAATTCCCGTGACAATCATTGAGCCCGGGACGGTCGGAACACCGATCTGGCAGAAGTCCGGCCACGCGGCCGACGAGGTGGTGAGGAGCCTTCCATCGTCCGCGCAAGCGCTTTATCGCCAGCTCATCTCGGCAGTTGAACGTAAGCTTGAAAAAGCGGCAGGAAGGGCCGTCCCTCCAGAGCACGTAGCCCGCGTGGTTGCCCGCGCGCTGGCCGCGAGACGGCCCAGGACTCATTACGTGGTCGGGCGTGATGCTAAACTTCTGACCATCTTGGTCAAATTGCTCCCCGTTCGGATGCGTGACAGGCTGATCCTGAGCGTTTTAGGGTGTTGACGTCCCAGGTCGCCTGCGGACGGGTGATTCTGGATGACGAACCACGCCAGCGCGAACCCCGGTGATCGACCCTTCGTCACAACCGCCAAGCGACATCCCACGCCGCAACCACCGGACCCTTCTCCTTACCTCTGTTCGCACGACACTCGACTTGCGTTTCAGCGAGGACAACTCGGGTCGTTCGTCTCGCAAGCTCCTTGCCATTGACATCGGCTGGCCGCCGGCTCCGAAGACGGTTGCCTTATGACCCCCAGCAGCGGGCTTGACTCAGCCGCGCCAAGGCTCCGCTTTGCCCGCCGCTGGGCAACAGAGCGTTGTCGGTGTAACTTGGAGACTGGTATGAAACCGAGGGAAGGTGAAAGGGCCATGGCAAGAATCCTTTATGCTGCCTGTGGTGAAGGTTACGGCCACGCAACGCGGGCTCACAGCGTGGGTACCGGCTTGATGGCCCGAGGCCACGATGTGCGGTTCCTCTCGAGCCTCAAGGGCAGCGCGTATTTGCGTGAGGTGTTTCCCGATCGCGTTCACGAGGTCTTTGGGCTTCGCGTCGCGTTCCGTGATGGACATATCAGAGTGGTTCGAACGCTGGCGCACAACGTTGCCCAATCATTCAGTTCACTTGGCCCGTCGAACGCAGTGATCAAGCACCTGCTGCGAGACTACAAGCCGGATCTAGTGATCTCGGATTTTGAACCGTTCACGGCCTTTTGGTCGCAATGGAAAGGAGTGCCCTACATCAGCCTGGACAATGTGCATCTGCTCACGCACTGCGTCTTGGACCGCCCTCCGGGCTTTATGAGTGACTTCCTGAGCGCATACGCGGCGATCCGCCTTCATTACGCGGGAGCCAAGAGATATCTGGTCAGCACGTTCCTCGATGTCGATATTCGTTACCACCCCACGACGCTTGTACCGCCGATCCTTCGCCCCGACGTCTACACCATAGAGCCCGGCAACGGAGATTTTCTACTGGCCTACAAGAGTGGGTTTGGGCAACACGAGGAATTGCGCACGGCTCTGGAATCGTGTGATCGGCTGCCGATCCGCGCCTACGGATTCGACCAGCTTGGGCAGCACGGGCACATCACGTACAGGCGCATCCACCCGCAGACGTTCCTGGAAGATCTTGCATCATGCGCCGGCGTTATCGGGACGGCCGGCCACAGCCTGATCTGCGAGTGTCTCCATTTCGACAAGCCGATGCTCCTGCTGCCGCTTAGCGGTCAGTACGAGCAGATCATCAATGCGCATTACGTGCAGAAGCTCGGCTTTGGCCGATCAGCTCGTCGTCTGGATTCCGCCGCCATCGGCGAGTTCGTCGATAACTTGGATATGCATCGCCGCGCCCTGGCCGGTGCCTCGAAGACACGGACGGTCGATAAGGTCCTCGACGCAATCGAACGGGAGATTCCATAACTGCGGTGCATGCGGTGTTGATAAGGTTCGGAACGTGATTCCGACAATGTCTCTCTCGAGTACCCGGCATCATGAAATCATTTGTCACCAATTTAGAGGCTGCGATTGACGGCACGGTTCTGCCCCACGATGTGATTCAGACGACCCATGAGGATCGGCCCTTATGGGTCCGGTACGACCTGGACGCGGTTGGCAGGGCGATCGATCCGGATCGGATCGCGGGCCGACCTCCCTCCCTGTGGCGATACCGCGAACTGCTCCCACTCCCGGATCGAGCGCAACCTGTCACATTCGGCGAGGGTATGACACCATTGCTGCAGACCCCACGCTTGGGTAAGCGGATAGGATTGGGGAATCTCTGGGTCAAGGACGAGTCACAACTTCCAACGGGATCCTTCAAGAGCCGAGGGCTGGCGATGGCCGTCACGATGGCCAATCACTTCGGTATTCGGAGAATGGCGATTCCCACGGCCGGCAACGCCGGCGGGGCCTTGGCGGCGTATGGGGCTCGCGCCGGCATGGAAGTCTTCGTGTTCATGCCTCGTGATACACCGGTCATCAACCAGATGGAATGCGTAGCCGCCGGGTCGAAAGTGTTCCTCGTCGACGGACTGATCACTGATTGCGGCGCAATCGTGAAGCGCGGGATCGAGCCGATGGGCTGGTTTGATTGCTCCACACTCAAAGAGCCGTACCGGCTGGAGGGCAAGAAGACGATGGGGCTCGAACTGGCCGAGCAATCAGGCTGGCAGCTCCCCGACGTGATCCTGTACCCCACGGGAGGTGGAACCGGCTTGATCGGAATGTGGAAGGCGTTTCAGGAGCTTCGAACCCTCGGTTGGCTGCGGCGAGATACGATGCCCAGGATGATTGCCGTGCAGAGTGACGGGTGCGCGCCCATTCCACGCGCGTTCGAAGCGGGGGACCGGTTTGCCAAACCCTGGGAAAACGCACGGACGTGCGCAAGCGGTCTTCGCGTACCTGCCGCCGTAGGCGATTTTATGATCCTGGATGCGATCCGGGAAAGCGGTGGGGTCGCGGTCGCCGTTCCGGAAGAACTCATTGCCGGCGCGATGGTCCGGGCGATCGCTGAAGAAGGGATTTCACTTTGTCCAGAGGCGGCCGCGTGTGTGCTGGCGTCCGAGAGACTCCTTAGGGACGGTCGGATCAAGCCGAACGAGCGAGTCGTCTTGTTCAACACGGGAGCTGCCACAAAGTACGTCGAGACCGTTCCGCTGAACCTGCCTGTCATCGACGATCCGACCGCGGTCGATTACGCAACCCTTGCCCTATAACCAGCGCGTATGAAGTGCCACTATGTGTCACTAAGAGAGTGATCGTCCGGTAACACGTCTGGAGCGAACCCGCGCCGAATTGAGGGTCGGGGATAGCCCAAACGTGGCAGATTCCACCACAGAGGGCCTCTCGGGTTTCCGATGGGAAGAGGTGGTTTGTGTGCATCGATCGCCCGAGATGGAATCCAAGGAGTCTTCAGCCATGACGCATCGCATCCTATCGATCGCAGCGCGTGTTGCCGCCCCGTCGCTTGCCCTGCTTCTGCTGGTCGGTTGCGGAGCCTTAGGTGGAAACACCCTGCCATCAACTGTCATCGTCGAGCTGCCGGATGGAACGACCGCGGAAGTCGAGCAGGGGGCGGGTGTCATGTCCCTGGCCGACACCTCGTGGCAGTTCTTCCGCACGGTCAGCACGGGGCAAGGAGTAGCTTTCCTCACCATCAGCTTCGGTCCAGAGGGGAATCTCGATGCCTTCGAGAACAACACGATCGCCCAGGAGATCTTCGGCTCGACCATCATCTTCGACTGTGAGCTGCACAGCACGTCGCAAACTGGCGTGACGTACGCCGCATCCACCTATGGAGCCGAAACGTCCGACGGCAGCGGCTTTGCGTTCGAGGGGAGAATGACTGCCTACGCTGCAGGTCTCCAGGCAGGCTACGCCACGGCGACCGCAACCGGAACGTTCGATCCCGACGATCCGGACACCATGACCGGGACCTTTGCCTTCACGACACAAGTGACGCTGATCTCGATACCCGATGCAAACCAGGACGATGAGTGGTCGTTCATCGCCCACCGCATTG
>JAUXGE010000315.1 GCA_030622435.1 Planctomycetota bacterium | reverse complement strand
GCGGCACGGCTGGAATACGAGATGAAGCGGCGTGGCTCGTTGAATCCTTCTTTCCCGACGATCTGCGCCGAGGGTCCCAATGCCGCATTGCCGCACGCCGTGCCGGGAAGCCGGAAAGTGAAGAAGGGCGGGGCGGTTCTGTTCGATTGGGGGGCACGGGTCGGCGGATATTGTAGCGATTTGACGCGTATGGTGTTCGTCGGTAGCATTCCGCCGAAGCTCAGGGAGGTGTACGGAATCGTTCTGGAGGCGCAACAGCTCGCTATTGCGGGTCTTCGCCCCGGGGCTCGGATGTGTGATGTGGATGCGATTGCCCGTGGCCACATCACCAAGGCGGGCTACGGTGACGCCTTCAACCATGGCCTGGGACACGGGCTGGGGTTGGACGTCCACGAAGCGCCCTCGCTGAGCTGGCGATCGAAGGATAAGTTGGAAGCCGGGATGGTCGTGACGGTCGAACCGGGCATTTACCTGCCCGGCGTCGGCGGCATTCGCATCGAGGATGACGTGCTGGTGACACCGACCGGTCGCCGTGTTCTTACCCGGCTCGGTAGGGAGCTTGACGATGCCGTCATCGCGTGCCGCCGTTGAAACGGCCCCGGCGACGACGACCTCGGAGACAGGAGCCGAGACGTTGCTCGATATCGAAAAGATCCGTGAACTGGTGGACATGATGATGGCGAATGATCTCGTCGAGATCTCGCTGCGCGACGGCGACACGGAGATAAACCTCCGCCGCCCAGGTGCCAGCGGCGGGGTCGCGCCGGTCTTCGCCGCTCAACCGCCGGTCGCCGCTTCTGCCCCGGCTGTCGCGGCAGGCGCCGCGCCTCCTGTCGAGGAGGCGTCCGGGGAGGACGAGATCGAGTTCATCGAGGTCACGTCGCCGATGGTCGGGACGTTCTATGCATCGCCGGAACCGGGCACCCCGTCCTTCGTGGAGGTGGGCGGCAACATCACTGCGGAAACGGTCGTGTGCATCGTGGAAGCGATGAAGGTATTCAACGAGATCAAGGCCGAGGTCAGCGGCGTGGTCGAGAAGATCCTCGTCAAGAACGAGAGTCCGGTCGAGTACGGTCAGCCGCTGTTTCTTATTCGTCCTCACTAATGATGCGCGTCCGGAATGGCGCGGTTAACCATCGCGCGATTCGCGCAGCCACGACAGAGATGATCCCGCGACGAAAAGCGTTATACGCATGTTTCGAAGGATATTGATTGCCAACCGGGGTGAGATCGCCTTGCGCATCATGCGCGCCTGCCATGAGCTCGGCGTGGAAACTGTGTGCGTCTTCTCTGAGGAAGACCGGGGCGCAGGTTTCCTGGAGCTGGCGGATCGTGTGATCTGTATCGGGGGTGCGGCCCCGCGAGATAGTTACCTCAAGAGCGATAGGATCATCGCGGCGGCCGAGGTGACCGGCGCGGACGCCGTGCATCCAGGGTACGGCTTCCTGGCGGAGAATGCCGCTTTCGCCGAGAAGTGCCGCGCGTGCAACATCGAGTTCATCGGTCCCAGCGCCGACGCCATGCGTCTACTCGGTGACAAGGCCGCGGCTCGCACACTGGCTAAGAAAGTGAAGGTGCCCGTTGTGCCCGGAAGCGACGGCGTTCTCGAGGATGAGGCTGAGACGGTGCGCGTGGCCGGTCGGATCGGCTTCCCCCTGTTGATCAAGGCAGTCGCCGGGGGCGGCGGGCGCGGCATGCGGATCGTTCGGGATAAAGGCGGGCTCTCCACTGCCGTCAGGCAGGCCGCACAGGAAGCTGAAGGCGCATTCGGCAGTGGCGCACTCTACATCGAGAAGTACCTCGAGCGACCGCGGCATGTCGAAGTGCAGATCATGGCCGACAATCATGGCGGGGTCGTCCATCTGGGCGAGCGCGATTGCACGCTTCAGCGTCGCCACCAGAAGCTTCTCGAGGAATCACCCTCTCCCTGCATCGACAGCCGTACGAGGAAGGATCTCTGTGCGGCCGCAGTCAAGCTCACAAGGGTGGCCGGCTACAGCAGTGCGGGCACTGTGGAGTTCCTCGTCGACGGGAAGGGCAAGTATTATTTCATCGAGGTGAATACGCGCATCCAGGTCGAGCATCCCGTCACGGAGATGACGACCGAGATCGACCTCATCAAGACGCAGATCAAGGTGGCGACCGGCGAGCCCCTCGAGTTCAATCAGCGGTCGGTTCACCCGCGCGGACATGCCATCGAATGCCGCGTGAACGCGGAAGATCCTGACGCTGATTTCAGGCCTTGTGCAGGCTTCATCGAGAAATTCCGTCCGCCCGGCGGGTTCGGTGTGCGCGTCGAAACATACGGGCACGAGAACTGCCGCGTCTCACCCCACTACGATTCGCTGCTGGCCAAGGTGGTCGTATGCCAAACGACCCGGACTGAAGCACTTAGCTGTATGCAGCGGTGCCTGCAGGAGTTCACTATAGAACCGATCAAGACCACGCTTCCTTTCCTGCGTAAGGTTATTTCTCATCCGAACTTCGTGAACGCCAAGCACGACACGGGTTTCGTCGAACGCACCTTCTGACAAAGGCGTGGGCAAGTTCATCCGAGCCACGTCGGTATTGCTTTACATAGCCGCCACGAAGGCACGACGATCGCATGGAAACCACATCGACGACCCTGAAAACCGAGTCACCGTTCTCCCTCAAGGCCACCGTGCTGAGCCATGGCTGGCACGAGTGTAGCCCCATGTGCTGGTGCGAGGGAGGCCGGTGTTTCCAGATCATCGAACGCGAGAAGGGCCGTGTGTACCGCGTGTCCGTCATCGAGGCCGCCAGGCGAAAGGGCAAGATCACCCTGCGGATCACGATCGAAGGCGATGCGGTCAATCGGCAACTGGTCCATAGGATCCGGGACAACGTGCGGCTGATGCTCGGGCTCGATCAGGACCTCAGCGAGTTCTACGCCATTTGCCGTGAGCATCCGGTGCTGCACGTGATCCCGCGGATCGGTGCGGGTCGAGCCCTTCGCTCCGTCTCGGTAGCGGAGAACATCATCAAGATGCTCTGTGCCACGAACGTGACATGGACGCAGGCCGTCAAGATGATCAACAGGCTCGGCCAGCTCGGCCCGCCGGTGCGGCATTTCACGAACCTCAACGGCTGGCCGACGCCGCGAGAGATCCTGCGTGCAGGCAAGTCATACCTGACGGACGTGTGCCGGGTCGGCTACCGGACCGACTCGATCCTGGGCTTCTGCCGGAACGTGTGTGAAGGCAGGATCGATCCGGAAGCGTTGACCGTACTGGCCCGCGACGACGACGTGAGCAGTGACGATATACTGGCACAACTGAGATCGATCCGCGGCGTCGGACCGACCACTGCGCATTACATGCTGTCGTTTCTCGGCCGGCACGACCGGCTCGCGATCGACAGCTCGACGATCACGCACGTTGCGCGCACGCACACGAAGGGGAAGCGTCCGACCGCCAAGCAAATCGAGCGTATCTACGCCCCCTTCGGACAGTGGAAGAACAAGGTCTGGTGGTACGAGCATTGGCTGACATGGGACACGGCCACGCAGCTTCTGCGCGAGAAGGGGATTGCAGTGGCGGCTCTCACGAGTTGAACACTCCGTTCATGTCCTATGTCATAACAGCAGGGGCCGGCCGGCTTTTTGTTGCCTTAGTCAGGAGGGATGCTCGTTCTCAAGGCCCGTTAGGTGCCCGTAGGCTGATCTTTCGATTCGTCTTCAACTGGCCGGTGTCGCTTCCGAGCCGCCTCGCGCAGGAGGTACTCGATCTGTGCGTTGAGGCTGCGCAGATCGTCCTTGGCCCACCGGTTGAGCTCGTCCATCAGCCTCGGCGGGAGGCGGAGAAGGAATGACTTTCGTTCAGTCATTGGATCGGCCTGCGCTTTGCCGGTGTTCTTACCTTGCCGACCCGCCCACAAGGAACGATGCCGCATGCCCGCGTTTAGCCTGGGCATGAACACCGGCGGACGGAGGTCGGTGGGGGCTTAGAGCAAGCTCTATTCAAGTGTAGCGCCCGACTGCGAGTTTGGCTCGACAGCTCACCGGCATTCGAAGCTACACTTGCTCTGAAAGCGCTATAGCCTGCCTTTGTGCCCGCGCCCCCACCAACAAGTACCGGCCTGCAACGCACTTAGGTATACAGCGTGCCCGTGTTGACGACGGGCTGCGCCTCGCCGCGACCACAGAGCACGACAGGGAGATTCGAGACCATCGCCGCCTTGCGCTCTTCGTCGAGCTGGACCGTTTTGTGCTCCTCGAGCTTCTCCAGCGCCATCTCGACCATGCTGACAGCACCTTCGACGATGCGGACACGGGCGGCCACGATGGCTTCGGCCTGTTGGCGCTGAAGCATGGCGCCGGCGATTTCCGGTGCGTAGGCTAAGTGGGAGATACGGGCCTCGTCGATCAGCACACCGGCTCGAGCGGCCCGCTCCTGCAGTTCCTTCTGCAAGGCGTTCGAGATCTCGTCCACGCTTCCGCGGAGAGACAGAGTGTCACCTTCGAAAGTGTCATAGGGGTACGCCATTGCCAGATGCCGGAGGGCGGCCTCGCTCTGGACGCGCACGTAGTCGTCGTACTCCTCGACGTCGAAAACAGCCTTGGCCGTGTCGACCACCTTCCACACGACGACCAACGAGATATCGATCGGGTTACCGCGCGAGTCGTTCACTTTCAGCGTTTCACCCGCCAGGTTGTGCGCCCGCAGAGACACCTTCTTCGCGATAAGCAGAGGGTTGGCCCAGTGGAAGCCGGGCGTTTGAACCGTGCCGGTGTACTTCCCGAACAGGATGAGGACGGCCGCCATGTTCGGTTGCAGCGTGAAGAAACCGAACCACAGGACGGACCACCCGACCGTCACCAACCCCCACACGACGATGTAGACGATGTTCCCGACCGTCGGGGCTCCTGCATGCCCACGGCTGGCGACCACGGTGTCGTGGATCGAGTCGTATCCCACATAGCCCAGACCCGCCCCAACGAGTATGAGGATCAACAACATCGCCCACCCGTTGAAGCCACTTCGCTTGATCTCGCCTGTTTCCATGTCCTGGTCTCCTTTCAATATCATTCTGATATATAATATATATCTTGTCAATATGTTTGTCAAGTTTTACAGGGCGATATCCTGCGACGTTGACATGTTTTGACAGATTGGAATCGACGCGGGGGCGGATTTGCATCGTACCCGGACACTCTTCCACTTCCGGATCGAATGGCACTGCCTTGTCCGCGACGGGGGAGGGTGCTTACAGTCACACTGTCAGATGGGTTCGTTTGGTATCTTTTTTTTCATCGGGCTTCGTCCATGTGGGTCGTCAGGGTGCGTGTGGGTTTGCGCCGGCGTTGGATGTTGGAGACGACTTTGGGCATCGGGCGCACTTCCTTCCTATATGAATAACGTGCGGGGTGATCGGCGGGGAACGCGTTGTTGAGCGATCAGGGGGGGGTGTCGATTGGGGATTGGCGAGGCAAACGTCGAAACGTCCAAAGGGGAGCGGGGCGCCGGTGACGGGGCCAGTCGAACGTCGGGTCTGCTGACCCGACCTACCAGGCTTCCTTTCTATATGAATAACGTGCGGGGTG
>JAUXGE010000310.1 GCA_030622435.1 Planctomycetota bacterium | reverse complement strand
GCCAAGGCCCACGCCCTCCGCGTCCGAGACAGAATAGGCTGACGCCCAAAACCGTAGGGCGAGTCGTTGGTCCGCGCCGGAGGAATGTTGACCTTCCGTTTTCCTGCCGCAGGTGAAGCTACAGGCATGGCCGGGAGGACTATCTGCCTCACACCCGTCTTAGCTGTTACGCAGTGCCACATGCCTCCTCTTACCGCAGAGCACTTTGCTCCCGTGTCAGCATACAACCCCCTCCCATCGCCCTGAGGAATAAGGCACTCTGACGAGTGCCCCTCAGTGTAATTTCCTGTTGAGATCGGGAGTCGGGGAGTTCACGCTTCCTTCAACAACCACATGATTCCACCGCTGCCTCAAACCGGAATTCTGGGCTTGGACTCCCACGCCTCACCAGCACTGCTAGAAACTTTGGCCTCTCACACGGCTTATCAATGCTGGGATTCGGTTCTCACACTCGGGTTCAACGTCCCACTTTTCGTTTAGCTCAGTGAGTTGTCGAATCGGTATAGCATGTTGCACTGACGTTCCGATATGTCCGCAGGTCACCGCACGGAGGCGGTGCGTAACGAGCGTCGGCATGGATGCACGGTGACGCAATGGAACGATTCACGATCCGGCATGGAGTCCTCTTCATAGCGGCCTGGGGCTGTTGGGGTGAAACCATTCACGCCCAGGAACCTGTCCAGGTAGGTTCTCTCGTCTTCGACATCGAGTATGAGGTCGACCAGGATGCGCTTCCGCTAAGCTCCGTTACTCTTTGGTACAGGGTTGACGGAGAGCCGACCTGGCATGAATTCGGGTCGGATGATGATCGGCATTCGCCGATCACGTTCAGGGCACCCAAGGAAGGCGAGTACGAGTTCTACATCATAGCGGCCAACGCCACCGGCGCGTCCAGCGTGCCCCCCGGGTCCGGGAGCCCGGCGCACGTCAGAGCGTTTGTCGACCGTACTCCACCCGTCGTTCAACTGCATCCGCTACGCACAACGGCAATGATGGGCCGGCCCACGGTTCAGGTTCGATGGACGGCGGTGGACGGGCATTTCGGGGCACGACCGGTCGCCCTCGCGTATCAACGGCCACCTGACGAGAAGTGGCACGCGATGACACCCGAACCCATCGCCAACACGGGGCGTTACGACTGGCGCGTACCGGACGGCATGACTGGTCCGGTTGCCGTCCGGCTGACCGTCACGGATCGAGGGGGTCATCAGGTCCACAGTGAGCTGCAGGCAATCGAGCTTGTGGCCGCATTACCGGTACAACCGTCGAACACTGCGATGGTGGGACAACTAACCTCGATGAACTCGCCTGGAGTCGAGACTGTGGCTCTGTCCGGCTCGGCCCGTGCGAAGCAGCAGGCTCAGCGGCTGTTCAACGAGGCAATCGCTCATAAGGAACGGGGCGAGTACCGCGAGGGTATCGCGCAATTGCGCCAGGCAATCAAGCTCGATCCGCACTGGGCGGAGGCGTTTTCCGCCATGGCGGACATGCTCTGCGGCATCGGTGATCTGGATCGCGCGTTGCACGCGTATGATCTTGCATTGCAGCAGAAACCGACGATGCGCGATGCTCTGCGCGGTACGGCGGCGATCCACCGGAAACGGAACGATCACTCATCAGCTGCCGCATCTCTGCGGACGATTCTGCGATACAACCCTAATGACGCGGAGGTGTGGATGAATCTGGGCGATGTCGCCATCTATCAAGGTGACGAGATCTTCGCGCGGGAGTGCTACACGCGCGCCACGCGGATCGATCCCGACGCGACGCAGGTGGTTGCCGATGCGCGCAAGCGTCTCGAGCTGATGACGGAAGTCTCGAGACAATACCGATCCAGCCGTCGTTGAGCATCATGAAAGCTTCCACCCCCAACGTCCACCCTGTTTATGCAATTGTCGGAAAGGACCGGTTTCTGCGCGGCGCGGCACTGTCGCAGCTTGTACGCACGCTCGAACGGGACACGGACGAGATGGGACCGGCTCGCTTCGAGGGGGTGCAGGCGACACTGGCCGAGGTGCTGGACGAAGTACGCACCATGTCTTTGCTGGGCAGCCGGCGAGTGGTCATCGTCGATGAGGCGGATTCCTTTATCACGGCGCACCGGGGCCCGCTGGAGCGTTATTGCACTACCCCCTCTGACGGCGGTGTTTTGATCCTCCTGTGTCAGACGTTTCCGAAGACAACGAAGCTCTGCAAGATCATCCAGGAAAAAGGAGCCGTGGTAGGCTGCGAGTCGCCCAGGGGCCGGGAACTCGTGGGCTGGATCGTTCGCCGTGCGCAAGAGCAGTACGACAAGCGTATGAGCTATCCGGCGGCACAGAAGCTACGCGAGCAAATAGGCGACGCCCTGGGGGCCGCGGACGCCGAGCTGTCGAAGCTGTCGGCATATGTTGGAAATCGGGGTGAGATTACACCTGCAGATGTCGGGGCTCTGACCGGTCATCACAGGGAAGAGAAGGTATTTGCCGTAACGGATGCCATCGCGTCAAAGGACCCGGCCGGCGCACTGCGTTGTTGGGAGCAGGTGCTCGCGACTGACCGGGCGGCACCGGTTCGGGCGATCGCGGGATTGGCCTGGGGCGTGCGGCGGCTGCTCGGAGCCCGGCGGGATTGGGACAGCGGCGTGTCGATCCGGGCGCTCGCACCGCGAATGTACACGGATCCGACCGTGCTCCAACGGCGTCTCGAGCGTGTCACTGCGGCGCAGCTCGAAGAGCAGCTACGCGATCTCCTGGCCGCTGAGATCGCGGTCAAGACCGGCGCTTCGACGATCGAGTCCTCCGTGGAGAAGTTCATCGTCAAACACAGCGTGGCCGACACCGGTACGGGGTAGGTCACGAGGGATTTGAGCCATGAAACATGCGCACACCCGGGGTGTGGTAGTTTTGCTCGCAAGCCTTTGTTGTGCGGGTCTGCTGACGACCGGCTGCATCACACTGCGTCCTGTCGGGGCCGGGCAGCCACAAGCGGGTACCATGCCCATCCGGAGCACGGCCGGAAACGGGGAGTTCGAAACGGCAGATCAAGCGGTTCTCACCGCAGTCGAAGAGTTCCTCGAACGGACGAAAGAGTATCAGTTCACCAACCCCTCGCCAACCGAGCAACCAGTGCCTATGCCGCCGGCCGTCGTGACGGCGTCCATTGGAACCGGAATTCGCCGGGGAGCGGACATCCCGGCGCCGCTGAATCCCACTACACCTCCACCAAACAGCTACGCCCTTGCAAACACGAGGGTTTCTCTAGCGGCTTCGGGGGTCAGCGGCCAAGCGCTTGCGCTGCCCGTCGTGCAGCGAGCGTGGATTCACTCACGTTCGGAGGAACCGCCTGTCACTCGGAAGATCAAGACGAATACCACGAATGAACCGCTCGACACCACACCGGTGCAGACGACTCAGGGAGTTGGAGCTTTCCTGGCACACCTGAAGAAGCAAACTGAGCAACCCGGCGACTTTGACGCCGAATGGAGGCTCAGGCTGGTACAGCTCGCCCTTGACTACGACGAAGAGTCGGTACAGGCATCCTCCGGTCTGCCGGATGAAAAGGCCCGTCTGCTCTCTTCAATGGTGCGTGTCGCGACGGCACTCCGTCGTGCGGCGAGGGATCCGTTTTCGCTTGCAGGGGAGGCGCTTCGTCGAGTCGACGAGTTGCGCGAGGTCCTGTCCGGCTGGACGGAGCCGTCAATAACGGCAGTGGCGTTTTGCCGGAAGGTTGTCACGTTCGGCGTGTACGAGGAGATGGCCCCGGAAAGCTTCGTCGCGGGTCGAGGCATTCGGACTATTGCCTACACGGAGATCAGGGACTTCCGGTCCGAGCGGAACGAAGACGGACAGTACCTCACCCGGCTTGCGACGCGTCTGGAGGTGCTGACGGCCGATGGTCGATCGGTCTGGGGTCATGAGGAGTCTGACATCGTCGATCTGTGCCGGCGTCGGCGTACGGATTTCTTCATAGCCCAACGTGTCGCCCTGCCCCCGACCCTGCCGGCCGGAGAGTATGTTCTGAAGGTGCTGGTGGAGGACCGCCTATCGGGTCGGGCAAGCGAGGCATCACATACGTTCGAAGTGCACTCTCCCTTCTCGATCGCCAAGGGAAGTTGATTGAAAAGCGTCTGCCGGATCCAAAGCCGCCCTTCGACAGAAGTTTACATCCGTAACACCCGGCTGGAGAACACGGCCCAACAGCCATAAACTAATGCTATACAATAGTTTACATACCCTCTCCAGCACCTGAGAGGTAGTGATTGGAAGTTTTCGGGATCGAAAATGTGAACGGTTTTAGCGGAGTTTATCCTTGGCGCCAGCCGATCGTGAAGTTAAGTTTCCTGGGATCAGGCGCGAGTGCCAAACACCGGACGGCGCGGTTCGGGGGCGATCGCCATCCTATTGGGTGATTAGTCTGTTTGTATACGGAGTGTATTCTCATGAAGTCGATAACTGTGTTTGCGTGTGCCTTGCTGATGGTGGTACCTGCCCTCGGGCAGGAGACGGAGACTACCTACGAGACGGAGACGACGACGGTGTCGGGCGGCGCCGACCTGCTGCGTGAGATGTGGTATATGGACGACGCCACGACGCTGGCACCGGGGCAGGTCGATCTGCGTTTGACGTTCGCCTGGGAGACTGCCGGTGCGCCCATGAACCTGGGTGACTCGGATGATAACTTCATCATTCGGCCGGGGATCATCTGGGGCATGACCGAAGGCTTCGAGCTGTTCGCTGATCTTCCCATCTGGCTGGGTGACGGCGGAGACCGCGGCGCCCTCCGCGACGGGAACTTCGACACGACCGTCGGCTTCACGTGGCGGATGTGGGAGCCGGAGGACATCTGGCCGGCCGGTGCCCTGCAGGGGCGTGCGCGGATCCCGACGGGCGACGGCTCCGAGCTTATTGATGGCGAACTCCGGCTGATCCTGACGAACGAGTATGAAAGCGGGATTCGCTCGCACATCAACATCTTCGCCAAGACGGTGAACGGTGAGAATGACCAGACGGCGCAGTTCGGCTCAGACACCTCGTGGGACGTCGAGGACCTAGACGAACTGTGGGGAACCAGAGGTCTTGATCCGCGTCACTTCCAGTACGGCGCCGTGATCGGCCTGGACGGGCCACTCTGCGGGGACGGAGCGGTGCGCTGGGTCTTGGACTACATGAACCGCAGCGGCCCCTATTACGGTACCAGCAACATGAACATGGCGGAGGCCGGCTGGGAGTGGGCGATGTCTGACGCCTCGAGGCTCGGCATGTCGCTGCAGGTCAGTCTTGACCACTCAACCTCGGGTCCCTACTTTGGCGCGACGATGACCTACGCATACGCTCTGACGTACTAAGGGCGCCGCGCGGTGGCAAACGGCGACGAAGTCGCCCAAACGTCGCACAAGTTGGTCAACCGATAAGAGTAACAAACGGAGAGCCCGGGTCTCGTGACCCGGGCTCTTCCTTTTTTAGGCATTTGGCAGGTTGTGTGTGCAGCCCTTCGCAGATTATGGCTCGTGCAGCCCGCCGGTCGCCCGCCCGACACAGTGGTCGGACCCATGAATAAGCAGGTATGAATGGAAGCAACTCCGTGTCAATGAAGGTCGGTGTCCTCACGAGCGTCGAAACGCGGCACCGCTATTTCGTGAACCGGCTGCGCGCCGCCATGCCGGTTGTGGCCGTCGTGTACGAGCAGACGGGCTACATGCCGGCTTCGGTGGACATGAGCGACCTTACGCCGGAAGAGG